>NZ_JBPKJK010000040.1:0-61775 GCF_051756985.1 Saccharothrix sabaoui | reverse complement strand
TCAGCTGTTCGCCGCGCGCCGGCGCAGGAAGAACAGCAGGCCGGCGCCACCGCCGAGCAGCACGACGCCGATGGTCAGCGGCACGAAGACGCTCGCGCCCGTGCTGGCCAGCTCGTCCTCGTCGGCCACCGGCACGACCGCGACCGTGGTGGTCGTGGTGGTCGGCGCGGCCTCGGTCGTGGTCGCCGTGGTGGTCTCCGGCGTGGTCTCGACCGTGGTGGTCGTCGTGGGGAGGACCTCGGTGGTCGTGGTGGTCGTCGTGGTGGTGGTCGTGGTGGTGGTCGTCGGCACCTGCTCGACGCACGCCTCGGTCACCAGCACCGGGTCGGTCTTGTAGTCGTACTGGGTGCCCTTGTTGCCGTCGTACGCGTCGACCTCGGCGAGGATCGTGTGCTTCGCGTCGCCCTTGGCGACGGTGTACTTCTCCTTGAGCTGCACGCCGAACTCGACGGTCTTGAAGTGCTGCCCGTCGACCGTGATCTTGAGGTAGTTCGTCTTGCTGTCGGTCTTCGCCGCGTACTGGGTCAGGTCGACGTGGAGGACGGACTGGCCGTCCACGCACTCCGCGCTGAACTTCTTGTTGTGGGCCGACGCCGGCAGGGCGGTGAGGAGGGCGGTCGTGACGACGGCCGCGGCGACACCGAGGACAGCGCCGACTCTGGCGAGCTGCATTGATTGCTCCTGAGGGGAGGGCTGAGGAGAACGCGGTCACCCTATACGGGGACAGATAACGACCCGACTGGGGTATTGGTAACTACTGAACGTTTATATCGACCGTCTTCGAATCCCTTGTGGGCGGTTTCTGAGCCGTCGCCTGAGGACGATCAGCACCGCCGGGCCGCCGAGCAGCAGCAGGGCGCCGAGCGCGAGGGGGAGGACCACGTCCGCGCGGGTGACCGGCGGGCCGCTCTCCGCCGAAGCGGGCACCACGACCGCTTCCGGCCTGGTGGTGGGCCAGGTGAAGACGGGCGTGGTGGTGGTCGTCGTGGTCGTCTCCACTGTGGTCGACGCGGGCGTCGGCGGTGGCGGTGCGGGCGCCGGCGCGGGTGGCGGCTCGGGGGCCACCGCCGCCCCGGTGCCGGCCGGGGGAGGGGGCGGTGGCGCGCACACCGGGACCCGGTGCTCCCGGGTGAACGACCACCCCCTCGACCAGCGCGGGTCGTCCCACGCCCGGACCGTCACCCGGAACGCGTGCGGCGTCCGCCCGGTCCGGCTGAAGGACCTCCGGAACGCCTCGCGGAACTCCGAGTCCTCGATGGACCGGTCGTTGTCGACCACCTCGACGGTGTTGGCGCGCCGGCCGTCGTAGCCGCCCAGCCCGACGGTGAGCACCGCCCGGCCGTCGATGCAGCCCGCCTTGACCGCCGGGGTGTGCGCCCCGGCCGGCGCGGCGGTGAGCAGGCACGCGGCGACGACCGCCGCGACGCCCAGGGGTGCCCGGACGGCCCGTGCGAACTGCATGGCTGCTCCTGTGGACGGCGCGGCGGGGGTGTGACGCGGCGAGGGTGTGCAGGGGGGCGCACACCCCTGTACGGACGGCGGCCGTCCCGCGTTCACCTCGACCGCTGGTCGGTTCGGGTGACGGGGCGGTTTTGTCAACCACCCGTCGCCGCGGCTCAGCAGGTGGGCTTCCTTGTTCGGGCGTCGGCGAAGTGGCTACTTTCCTGCCGCCGCACAAACCGATCGCCGTCCGGGAGGCGCACCCGGCGCGAGCGGCTCACCCTCCCCGAAGGAACCCACCATGAGCGTGTCCGCACGTCCGCGCCCGCGCGCAGCCGACACCGACCCCCCACCGCCGGTGATCGTCCCGGCCCGTCACCCGTGGCGCTGGGTCGGCATCGCCGTCGTGCTCGTCCTCGCCGCCCAGTTCGTGCACGGCCTGGTCACCAACCCCGGTTGGGACTGGGCCACGTTCGCCCGGTTCGTCACCGCGAAGTCCATCCTCGACGCGGTCGTGGTGACCCTGGAGCTCACCCTCTACGGCACCGCGATCGGGTTCGCCCTCGGCATCGCGCTGGCCCTCATGAGGCTGTCCCGCAGCCGGTTCCTGGAGGCGGTGAGCTGGACCTACACCTGGGTGTTCCGGTCCGTGCCGCTCATCGTGCAGCTGCTGTTCTGGTTCAACATCTCCTACCTGTACGAGGAGCTGCGCTTCGGCGTCCCGTTCGGGCCGACGTTCTTCGGGGTCGACACGAAGGACCTGATCAGCCCCATGGGCGCGGCCGTGCTGGGGCTCGCGCTGCACCAGGCGGCCTACGCGGCGGAGATCGTCCGCTCCGGCGTCATCTCGGTCGACCACGGCCAGCTGGAGGCCGCCGCCGCGCTGGGCATCCCCCGGGCGCGCCAGTTCCGCCGGATCATCCTGCCGCAGGCCATGCGGTCGATCCTGCCGAACGCGACCAACGAGGTGATCAGCCTGTTCAAGGGCACCTCGGTGGTGTCCGTGGTGGCCATCGGCGAGCTGTTCTACCAGGTGCAGGTCATCTACGGCCGCAACGCCCGCGTCGTCGCCCTGCTCATGGTCGCCACCGCCTGGTACATCGCGCTGACCACCGTGCTGTCCATCGTCCAGCACTACGTCGAGAAGCACTACGCCAAGGGCGCGACCAGGCACGAGGAGGGGTGGAAGTGGGCGAGGTGATGGTCGAGCTGCGGGGCGTCCACAAGAGCTTCGGCGACAACCACGTGCTGCGCGGCGTGGACCTGGAGGTCCGGGCCGGCGAGGTCGTCGTGGTGCTCGGGCCGTCCGGGTCGGGCAAGTCGACGCTGCTGCGCGCGATCAACCACCTGGAGAAGGTCGACCGCGGCCTGGTGAGCGTCGACGGCGACCCCATCGGCTACCGGCGGCGCGGGAACAAGCTGCACGAGCTGCGGGAGCGCGACGTGCTCAGGCAGCGCACGCACATCGGCTTCGTGTTCCAGAACTTCAACCTGTTCCCGCACCTGACCGTGCTGGAGAACGTCGTCGAGGCGCCCGTGTCGGCGCTGCGGGAACCGGTGGCCGAGGTGCGCGAGAGGGCGCGCCGGCTGCTGGCGCGGGTCGGCCTCGCGGACAAGGAGGCCGCCTACCCGAGGCACCTGTCCGGCGGTCAGCAGCAGCGCGTGGCCATCGCGCGGGCGCTCGCGCTGGAGCCGAAGGTGCTGCTGTTCGACGAACCGACGTCCGCGCTCGACCCGGAGCTGGTCGGCGAGGTCCTCGACGTCGTCAAGGACCTCGCGCGCACCGGCACCACCATGGTCGTCGTCACCCACGAGGTCGGCTTCGCCCGCGAGGTCGCCGACACCGTGGTCTTCCTGGACCGCGGCGTCGTCGTCGAGCAGGGCCCGCCCGCCGAGGTCCTCGACGCACCCGCCCACCCGCGCACCCGCGCGTTCCTGTCCACCGTGCTCTGAGCCCACCGCGTTCCGAGGAGTGATCCCGTTGTCCCTCAAGAAGACCATCGCCCTGGTGGCCGTCGCCGCCCTGTCCCTGGCGGCGTGCTCGGACGCCGACGGCGCCGCCGCGGAGGACCAGGTCGTGTCCGGTGGCCGGGTGATCAACCTGAGCCCCGAGCAGAACCGGGTCACCGCCGCGAAGGTCGACGCCATCGCGGCCAAGGTGCCCGAGGAGTTCCGCTCGGGCGGCCGGCTCGTCGTCGGCGGCTCGGCCGGCACCGCCCCGCCGCTGCGCTTCTACGCCACCGACGACAAGACACCCATCGGCGTGGAGACCGACATCGCGGTGCTCATCGCCGGCGTCCTCGGCCTGGAGGCCCGGCTGGAGGTCTCGTCCTGGGAGAACCTGTTCGTCGGCCTGGACAGCGGCCAGTACCCGCTGGGCATCTCCAACATCACCGTCACCGAGGCGCGCAAGGAGAAGTACGACTTCGCCACGTACCGCCTGGACACCCTCGCGTTCGAGGCGAAGAAGGGCGGGACGTGGAAGGTCGCGGGGCCGGAGGACGTGGCGGGCAAGGTCATCGCCGTCACCTCCGGCACCAACCAGGAGAAGATCCTGGTCGACTGGAGCAACGCCAACCAGGCCAAGGGGCTGCCGGCGACCGACATCAAGTACTTCCAGAACTCGGCCGACTACTACCTGGCCCTGGAGTCCGGCCGCATCGACGCCTACCTGGGCCCGAACCCCACGTCGGCGTACCACGTGGCGACCTCCGGCAAGACCGAGGTGATCGGCACCTTCTCCGGCGGCGGCGAGGTGGTCGGCAAGATCGCCGTGACGACGAAGAAGGGCAGCGGCCTCGTGGAACCGGTGGCGGAGGCCCTCGACCACCTGATCGCATCCGGCAAGTACGCCGAGGTCCTCGACCGGTGGGGGCTGGCGGACGAGGCGGTCGAGAAGTCCGAGATCAACCCGGTGGGACTGCCGAAGTCCTGACCGACCTACGCGGGCGGCACCCAGGGGTGGGCCTCGGACATGAGGCCCACCATGCCCGACACCAGGCGGAGTTGGTCCACGTCGCGGATGTCGGCCTCCACCAGCCTCGGCGAGCAGATCACCACGGCGACGGCCTGCGCGCGCGACAGGGCCACGTTCAACCGGTTGCGCGACAGCAGGAAGTCCAGCCCGCGCGGCAGGTCCACGGCGGCGGAGGAGGTCATCGTGGTGATCACCACCGGCGCCTCCTGGCCCTGGAAGCGGTCCACGGTGCCCACCCGGACGTGCTCGTAGCCGTGCTTCTCCAGCTCGCGCCGCACCAACCGGACCTGGAGGTTGTACGGGGCCACCACCAGCACGTCGGAGTCGTCGAGGGCGCGCGCGCCCGCACCGTCCGTCCACATGCGACCCATGAGCGAGCGCACCACGTCCACGACCGCGGCGGCCTCCTCCACCGAACCGGTGGTGTTGTTCGAGTGCCGCACCGAGTGGAGGTACACACCGCTGTCCACACCGGCGATGCCGCGCGACGCCGTGCTCTCGTGCGCGCGCAGCAGACCGGCGTACGACAGGTTCGACACCGGCTCGCACACCGCCGGGTGCATCCGGCGCGTCTGGTCCAGGAAGTAGCCCAGCGACGGCGGCACCACGTCGGCGTCGCCGATCAGGTGGCCGAGCGCGGACGCCTCCGCGCCCGCCGGGTGCGTCCCCTGCACGACCTGGGGCAGCTGCTGCGGGTCGCCGAGCAGCACGAGGTTGCGCGCGCACGTGGACACGGCCAGCGCGTCGGCCAGCGCGAACTGGCCCGCCTCGTCGACGATCAGCACGTCGAACGGCTGCTCGCGCAGCGCCGCGTTCGCGAAGGTCCACGACGTGCCGCCGACGAGGTGGCCGCCGCCCTGGTCGTCGCGCCAGCGCACCAGCGCCGGGTTGTCGCGCGGCTGCTCCCAGGCGCAGTCGCGGGCCGGCGCGCCCTTGGCCCGCTTCGCGGTCGGGATCGGCACGCCCAGCTCGCGCCCGGCGGCCAGGGCCGCGGACAGCACGTTCTCCACCGCCTTGTGGCTGGTCGACGTCACGCCGACGCTGCGCCCGCCGCGGATCAGGTGGGCGATCAGCCGTCCCGCCAGGTACGTCTTGCCCGCGCCCGGCGGCCCCTGCACGGCCAGCGTCGAGCCGTCGAGGGCGTCCACGGCGGCGATCACGTCCGCGATCAGGTCGTCGGAGCGGGGCAGCGCGCCCGTGCGCAGGCGCGGCGGGGTGCGGCGGACCAGGTCGATCCCGGGGTGCGGCGGCAGCTCGGGCAGCCCGTCCACGACCGCGGCGGCCAGGTCGTGGACCGCCTCGTCCTTCGGGGTCGGGCGGACCGGGCTGCCCGGCAGCACGGCCACCGGCACCGCGCCGTCGACCGAGTCCGGCCCGGCGCTCTCCAGCAGCACGACGTCCTCGGCCGACTCGGCCACCACCACGGCGTCGCGGGTCGTGTTGGGCGTGCCGGGGTAGAGCAGGCGCACCTGGTCGCCGGCCGCGAACGGGTGCGGCCGGTCCGGGTCGCAGGCCACCGTGACCTGGCGCTTCGCCTTGCGCACCCGCCCCGACGGCATCGCCCAGTCCTCGGCGCGCACGCTCGTCCCCACGGCGCACGAGGTGTCGGCCTCCAGCTCCGGCAGGGGCGCGGCGAGCTGCCGGAAGAAGTCCCACCACGCCGGGTTGGTCTCGCGGCGGTGGTAGCCGACGGCGGCGGCCAGCAGCGCGCGGGCCCGCTCGTCGTCGGTGAAGTCGGCCGGGTTGTCCGGCAGCCCCTCGATCAGCGGGTCCACCACGGCGGCCAGCCGCTCGGCGCGCTCGGCGCGGCGCTGGGCCGCGATCTCGTCCTCGACCTCCTGGGTGAACGACGGCTCGGGCACGTGCGGCTCGATCCCCGCCTCGGCCCGCACCTCCAGCAGGAACCGGTACAGCCGCAGAGTCGAGACGCAGTCGTCGGTGTTGTAGTCGGCGATGCCGGTCAGGACGTCCTCGGCGCGCGCCGGGTCGACGTCGCGCAGGGACAGGAACTCCTCGTACGCCTCGATGCTGGACACCGCGTTCTTCACCTCGCCCGTGCGGGCGCCGGGCATGTAGAGCGGCTCCAGGTACTTGATCGAGTACGACCGCTGCGACACCCGCAGCGCCTTGCGCACCACCGAGTACAGGTCCACCAGCGCGCCCGAGCGCAGCAGGTGGTCGACGGCGTCCTCACGGGTGCCGTGCAGGGCGGCGAGCCTCTTGAGGGCGTTCACCTCGTAGGGCGCGTAGTGGTAGACGTGCGCGCCGGGGTGCGCCTCCAGGACGGCGGTCGCGTGGTCGACGAACCGCTCGAACGCCCGCTTCTCCTGCGGCCGGGTGTGCGCCCAGAACGGGGTGAACGCGGCGTCCGCGTCGACCACGCCGAACAGGTACTCCAGGCCCTCGCCGTCGAGCGCGAACGGGTCGCCCTCCATGTCGAAGAACAGGTCGCCGGGGCTCGGCTCGGGCAGCGCGGCCAGCGCCTCGGGCGCCACGACCTCGTAGGCGACCTTGCCGACCGGGTCGTCCTCGGTGCGCGAGTCGTCCTGGATGACCTGCAACGCGGCCTGCGCGCGCAGGCCGGCGAACGTGGCGGCCGACATCGTGGCCGGCTTCTCCAGCCGGGTGGCGTTGGCCAGCGCGTCGATCGTGCCCAGGCCCGCCGCGACGAGCTTGCGCCGCTGGTCGGAGCGGATGCCCGCGACCAGCGACAGGTCGCGCGCCCGCTCGCGGCCGGTGGCGCAGTGCCGGGCGAAGCGGCACGTCGCGCACGCCGGGCGCTCGTCGTCCCACAGGCGGGCGGGCAGCGCGGCCGGTCGCGCCAGGCGGGCCGTCAGCCGGTCCCGGAGGTCGCGCACCAGCGGCAGGAAGTCGCCGACCCGGAACGCTCTGGTCGTGCCGTCGCCGAGCAGCAGGTGCATCGAGGGCCCCGCCCGGTGGCCCAGGGCGTCGGCGTACGCGGTGAGCTGCACGACGGCGGCCGGCGTGGCGTGCCGGGCGAGCTTCGCGTCGTGCGGCTCGTAGCCGTGCGGTCCGGCGACCAGGAAGTCGGCGCGCCCATGGAAGCCGTCGGCGTAGAAGACGCCCTGGTAGACGACGGGTGCGCCGGCGTCGAGGGCCCGCGCGGTCAGCGCCGCGGCCTCGGTCAGCGCCGCGTGGGTCGGCGCGGGCTGCGGGATCTCCACCACGTCGTGCTCCGCGCGGAACCGCTCCAGCACGGCCTGCTCGTGCGCCAGCCCGTGCCGCGCGGCCAGCAGGCCCTGCCGCTGGTCGGGGGCGGGCGCGCCGGGCACGCCGAGGGCCAGGGCGTGCGAGAGGGTGCTGCGGTGCCCGCACTCCAGCAGGTCCACCAGGTCCGACGGGGAGTGCACCAGGTGGCCGTCGGCGGTGAGCATGGCGGCGAGTATCTCCGCCGGACGGGTGAACTCGGTGGATCACGTCCGGCGCGTCGTCAGGTTGTGTGCACGGCCTCTGCGTGCACGGCCTCTGCGTGCACGGCCTCTGCGTGCGCGGCCTCCCAGCGCGCCCGGTGCCTGCGCGCCTCCTCCCGGGCCGCGGCCAGCACCGGCGCGGGCAGCGGCTCGGCGGCCCAGGCGCGCAGGACCTCGGCCACGACCTCGGTGAACCGGGTGCCGGTGGGCGTCAGCTTGCCGCCGGCCAGCAGCGTCTCGGCGCCGACCAGGGCCGCCGAGCGCCAGCGCGCGTACTCGGCCTGCGCCGCCGCACCCGGCCGGTCCCGCCAGAACCCGGCCACGGCCAGGTGCGCGTACGTGCCGTGCAGCAGGCCGACGGCGGGGCGCGGGTCCTCCCGCCACGGCGCGTAGAACCGGGCGTCGCGGTCCGGCACGACCAGCGGGAACAGGTCCATCAGGGCGCCGAGCTTGCTGTGCTGCGCCTCGTGCGCCAGGGTCACCGCCGCCGTCTCGGCGTCCGGGGGCAGGGACAGGAACACGCAGCCGAACGCGTCGGCCGGGGTCGCGCTGCTGGTCCCGCCCGGCGAGGACGGCACGGGCGTCAGCACCGTCACCACCTCGGCGACCTCGGCGGCCAGGGCCGGGTGGTCGCGGGACAGCAGCTCCCATGCGCCGGTCACGCGGTCGTGCCACCGGGCCGCGTCGGGCGCGGGGTCGGCGGTCAGCCCGGCGGGCACGCCGCCGCCCGCCCACGGGTCGAGCTGGGGGGTGAACGCGCCGCTCCCCACCACGGGCAGCGGTTCGTGCGCCAGCCCCGGCCCGACCACCACGCCCAGCGACGGCAGCGACACCACGTCCGCCGGCGGCAGCGGGAGGTCCGCGGGCAGCCCCGCGCGCACCGCCGCGGCCACCGCGGCGAACGCCAGCTCGGCGGGCGCGGCGGGTTCGCCGCGGTCGAGGGCCACGGCGGTGCGGGTCGCCCACGCGCCCACGGAGGGGTGGTCGAGCACCCGCTCCACGGCGGCGGGGGCCACGCGCCCCACCTCGCGCAGCAGCTCGTAGGCGGGCCGCGCGTCCGGGTGCGCGGCGATGGCGCGGACCATCAGCAGGGTCCGACTGCGCCGCGCCCGCCGCAACGCCCGCACCGCCACCCCACCGCCGCCCCTGGCCAGCGCGGTGAAGTCGGCGCTGGAGAGGCGGAACGGCGCGACCGTCACGCCGGCCCCGACCGTCACGCCGGCCCCGACCGTCATGCCAGCACCGCCAGGTCCGCCGCCACCCGCGACCGCACGTGCCCGATCAGCGCGGCCAGGTCCGGGCAGTAGACCGACGGCCGGTCGAAGCCCGCCCCCGCCCGGTACCGGTGCGCGCGCAGGCCCCCGCCGCACACCCGCACCACCGGGCACCGGCGGCACGTCGCGGACAGCCCGGCCAGCCCCGCGCGCCCGGCCCGCACGTCCGGCAGGTCCAGCGCCGCGTCGAACGGGTCGCGCGCCACGTGCAGCCCGGTCGCGGCGGCGTCGGGGGAGGAGGACGCGAGGATGTCGGACGTCTCCACGGTCCCGTCCGTCTCCACCACCAGCTGACCGGACGGGCTCAGCCCGATCCCCTCCACGCCGGAACCGCCGCCGAGCAGCGCGGCCAGCAGCTCGTCGAACACCCTGACCCGCGTGCGCGGCTTCTCGTACCAGTGGTCGAAAAGCGTCGACAACCACTTCGCATAAGGCGTTCCCGGCGCGTCCGGCGCACGGTCGGGAGGCGGCGCGGACCAGTTGCCGTGCGGCAGGAGGAAATCGAGCACGGGCGGTGCGAACGCCATCAGCGACTCGTAGGTGCGCACGGGATCGTTGCGCACGTCGACGACGCACAACACCCCCGCGTACACCTCGGGGAACTCGCGCAGCAGTTCCAGCGCCGACCGCACCGCGGCCCAGCTGCCCGTGCCGTCCGGCCGCACGCGGTGCCGGTCGTGCGCCTCCGGCGAGCCGTCCACGCTCACCCCGACGCGCACGCCCAGGTCCGCGAACAGCGAGCAGAAAGCGCGGTCCAGCAGCGTCCCGTTCGTCTGCGCGGTGAACCGCACCTCGGCGGGCACGACCTCGCGGAACTCCGCGACCAGCGAGGAGATCGCCCGCCTCCCGGCCAGCAGCGGCTCGCCGCCGTGCAGCACGACGTCCACCGACGCCAGGCCGTGCGCGCGCACGTGCTCGGCGACCCGGGCCGCGGCGTGCCGGACGACGACGGGCGACATCGCGCGCGGCCGGTCGCGCCACCTCTGGTCGGCCAGTTCGTAGACGTAGCAGTAATCGCACGCCAGGTTGCACCTCCCGTGCACCTTCAGCACGAACTGGCGGAACGGCAGCGCGGCCATCAACCCCCCGATTCCCGGCACCCCCACGAGCAATCAAACACAGGCCGCCCGGTCCTGCCTCCGCCAATCGGTGGATTCAGGGCGACCACCGTTGCCGTTCACTACCATGGGAACCGCGGTGCCGACGCTGGACCCGCAGCACTGCGGTGAGGGGGTACGCCGGAAATGGATGGGGAACCCGTTCTGGAGTCCGAACTGCTGGACGTCACGGGCATCGACCTCGCGCGGTTGGCCGAACTGCCCGACACCGCGCTGCGCGCCGCGCTGCACCGCATCCTCGCGGAGAACGCCGAGCTGCCGAACCGGTACGCGGCCTTCGAGAGCGCCCTGTGAGCACGACCCGCCCCGTGAGCACGACCCGCCCCGTGAGCACCCCTCGCGTCGCGGGCACGCCCCGCGCCGCGGTCGCGGCCGTTCGGGTGAACCGCGGCTGACCCGCGGGCGCGGCGCCCGCGTTACCGGTATCCCCAGGTCTTCCTCCCGCCCGCCCGTGGAGCAGTAGATGAGCAGTCCCCGCACCACCCCGGCCCACACCGGGGTCACCGCCTTCCTCTCGGCGACCGGCGGCACCGGGCGCACGAGCGCGGTGGCGAACCTGGCCTGGGTGCTGGCCACCGCCGGGCAGAAGGTCCTGGTCGTGGACTGGGGCTCGGAGGTGCCGCGGGTCCGCGAGTACCTGGAGCCGTTCCTGGTGGCCCGCACCGCGCTGCCGGACGCGCTGGGCCGCGGCCTGCTCGCCGCCTACCGCGCCGACCCGCTGCGCGACGAGGACCCGTTACCCGGCGTGGAGCGGTTCGCGCCGCCCGCGGGTGAGCAGCCCGCGGGCTGCATCGACGTGGTGGCGCCGATGCCGACCGACTCGGCGGGCCGCCCGCGGCCCGAGCAGCGGCACGGCGACGCGGGCGCGATCGCCGAACTGCGCGCCCGGCTGATCGAGTCCGACTACGACCAGGTGCTGATCGACGCGCCCACCGGCGCGGGCGACGAGTCGCTGACCCTGATCGCGACGCTGTGCGAGCTGGCCGCCGTCTGCTTCCGGCCCCGCCCGCGCGCCATCGCCGACGCCGCCGACCTGGCCGCGCGGCTGCGCAAGCGGGCCCCGATCCGGATCGACCTGGTGCCGGTGGCGACCCTGTTCGACGACGCGGACGAGCTGTCCCGCGCCCGCCGCATCCGCTCCGCCATCCACGCCGCGTTCGCCGAGCTGCTGGCCGGCCAGGCGAAGCGGGTGCCCGACGGCGGCACGGTGGAGATCCCGTACCGGCCGTTCGACGCGTTCGACCCGCTGCTCGCCATCCTGGTCGAGGAGCCCAGCGGCGGCGGTGGCCTGGAGACCCAGTACGGCAGGCTCGCCGCGGCGGTGACCGCCGGCGAGGTGACCGGCGTGGCGCCGGTGCCGCCGGTGCTGCGCGCCCGCTACCGGCGGGTGTTCGGCCTGACCTCGACCACCGAGCCCGACCGGGTGGTCCTGGTGCACGCGCCCCGTGACCGCCCCTGGGCCGACTGGGTGCGCGGCCAGCTCGAACGGGCCGGCGCGCAGGTGCGCCGGCCCGGGGACGCGGCGGGCTGGTTCGCCGACGACGTGCCGCCGGGCGTGGTGGTGCTGTCCTCGTCGCACCTCGGGCCGGTGGCGCTGCCCGACCGGCCGCTGACCGTACTGCGGCTGCTGCTGGACGAGGACGAACCGGCCGGCCGCGGCGCGCTGTCCGTGCACGAGCACACCCCCGAGGCGCTGGGCGCGCTGCTGCTGAGCCACTTCGGCCTGATCGACCGGCCCGGCACCGTGCACGACGCGGTCATGCGGGTACCCGGCGCCGTCCCGGCGGTGTTCGACCTGCCGCCCCGCCACCCCGCGTTCGTCGGGCGCGACGAGGACCTGGAGGAGCTGCGCGACCGGTTCACCGAGGCGGGCGACGAGCGGGTCGTGGTGACCGTCAACGGCGTGCCGGGCGTCGGCAAGAGCGAACTGGCCCTGGAGTACGCCTACCGGTTCGCCTCGGACTACTCGGCGGTGTGGTGGTTCGCCGCGCACGACCGGCAGTCCGTGCTGGGCGGCCTCGCCGACCTGGCCTCCCGGCTGCACCAGCCCGGGTCGACCGACTACGGCACGCTCGCCGCGCTCGACCGCCTCGCCGGCGACCCGGCCTACGCCCGGTTCCTGCTGGTCTACGACAACGCCGACGACCTCGACCTGATCGCCGACCTGCTGCCCGGCGGCGCGACCGGCCACGTGCTCGTCACCTCGGGCCCCGCGCCCGGCCCGGCGGTCGGGCTGGTGCCCATGCGCGCCGACGACAGCGCGCGGCTGCTGCTGGACCGGGTGCCCGGCCTGGTCCCGGCCGACGCGCACCGCGTCGCCGACGCCGTCGAGCACCTGCCGCTGTCGCTGGACCTGGTCTCGTCGTGGCTCGGCGAGGTCACGCGGACCGAGCTGGGCGCGGGCTCGCGGGACGCCGACGCCGCCGCCTGGGCCGTGCGCACCCTGTTCGAGCACCTCGACCGGTCCGACGAGAGCGGTGTGGCGCGGGTGGTCGACCTGGCGGTCGGCTCGCTGCGCGACAGCGCCACCGGTCGGCTCGCGGTGCTGGTCGCGCAGCTGTGCGCGTTCCTCTCGCCCGAGGGCGCGGACCTGGGGCTGGTGCGCTCGCCCGCGTTCCTCGGCAGGCTGGTCGCCGCGGGCGGGGTGGACGCGGAGCCGGTGGAGCTGGACGCGGGCGAGATCGACCGGGTCCTGTGGCGCGGCGCGCGGTACGGGCTGTTCCGCGTCGACTGGGGCGACCAGTACTCGCTGCGGCTGCACCGCGTGGTGCAGCGGGTGCTGCGCGGGCGGATGGACCCCGAGGAGCGCGCGACGCGGCAAGCCGACGTGCTCGCCGCGCTGGCCGCCCTGGCGCCGACCGAGGTGGAGGACCGGTCGCCGACCCGGGCCGCCCGGTTCGCCGAGCTCCAGAAGCACGTCTACCCGTCCGGCGCGCTGGACAGCACCGACCCGAAGGTGCGCCGCTGGCTCGTCAACCAGGTCCGCTTCCTCTACACCGACGGCGGCACGGGCGTGCGGCGGGCCGCCCTGGAACCCGGCCACCGGCTGCTCGACTCGTGGACCGAGCGGTTCGGCCCGGCCGACCCGCTGCGCAACCGGCTCGCCGCGCAGCTCGCCAACGTGCACCGCGTCCTGGGCGAGCCCACCCGCGCGCTGCGGCTGGACGACCTGGCGCTGGCCCAGCAGCGGCGCGCCCTCGACCTGACCCACCCGCAGCCGCTGATCACCGCCCGCGGCCGGGGCGGCGACCTGCGCGGCCTCGGGCTGTTCGCCGAGGCGCTGGCCGAGGACCAGGCCACCTGGGACGGCCTGCGCGCCGTGCTCGGCGACGACCACCCGGACACCCGCCGCGCCGCCAACAACCTCGCCACCTCGACGTTCCTGTCCGGCGACGCGGCCGGCGCGCTGCTCCTGGAGGAGGACAACTACCGGCGGCGCAAGCGGCTGTTCGGGCCCGGCGACGCGCGCACGTGGACCACGCTGTCCCGGATCGGCGTCTACCAGCGCGAGCTGGGGCGCTACCCGGAGGCGCTGGAGTCCCTGCTCACCGCCTCGCAGCAGTTGCAGAACCTGCGGCCGGAGCTGAACCAGACCCAGGTCGGCGTGCGCTGGGACTACGCCATCGCGCTGCGGCTCGCGGGCCGCGCCAGGGCGGCCAAGGAGCGCACCGGCAAGGCGCTGCGCGACTACCGCGAGGTCCTCGGCCCCCACCACCCCTACACGCTCGGGTGCGCGCTGAGCTTCGCCGCCGACCACCGCCGCGTCGGCGGCGACCCGGAGCTGGCCGTCGAACTGGCCCGCACCGCGCTCGACGGCTTCCGGCGGCACGTCGAGCTGCCCGAGCACCACCCGTTCACCGCGCTGTGCGAGCTGGGGCTCGGCCTCGCGCTGCGCGCCACCGGCGACGCGCCCGGCGCGGTCGAGCACGTGGCCGGCGCCGCGGCGACCCTGCGCGAGCGGCTCGGCGACACCCACCCGTGGACGCTCGCCGCCGCCGTCGACGAGGCCCGCGTGCTCGCCTCGGCGGGCGAGGCCGACCGGGCGGCCGAACTGGTCGCCGAGGCGCACACCGACTGCCTGGAGTTCCTCGGGCCGGACCACCCGCACACCGCCGTGGCGGCGCACAACCTGCGGCTGGCCGCGCAGCCGACCGACCAGGACTGGCGGGAGTGCGATGTCGACGTCCCGCACACGTGAGGCCGGCGCACCCCGCGCACCCCGGCCGGCAGGAGGGAGCAGCGTGGAGCTGTACGAGGAGGAGGCCGAGCACCTCGGCCCCGAGTTCGACACGACCCGGCACGCCTGCCGCGCGGCGGTCCTCCGCAGCCCGGCGCTGCACTACCTCGCGCACTACAGCAGCGGCGTGTTCGACTTCGGCGTCGACGTCCTCGGCGACCCGGCCCCCGCGCCCGACGCGCTGCCCGGCGGCACCCGCCGCGAGGAGCTCAAGCGGCTCGGCAGGCACCTGGCGTTCCAGGTCACGAGCCTGGACCGGGCGTTGCAGGAGGTGCGCACCGGCCGGCTCATCCGCACCGTGCTGCACACCGAGGAGGGCGCGCTGTTCTGCGACGCCGTCGTGCCCGGCGAGCACGTCGTCGGCCTGGTCCTCGACCACGCGGGCGCCGGGCCGCTGTTCGGCCACCCCGCCGTGGACGAGGCCGACCGCGCCGTCGCGGACCTCGCCACCCGGCTGCGCGCGGACCTCAGCCTCGGCTCCCTCAACCCCGGCGGCTGGGCCACCGCGGACGACGTGGCGCCGCTCGCCGAGGAGGACGAGGACGCCGAACCGCACGTCACCGTCGGCAACGGGCCGCTGACCGCGTGCGTGGAGGCGGTGCGGGCCCGCGACCTGCACCTGGTCGCGCACGTCGTGGCGGGCGAGGTCCGCACCATGGTCGACTGCCTGGGCGACCCGTCCCTCGCGCCGTTCTTCACCCAGGTCGGCGTGGAGGCGCGGCGGCGGTTCTACCACGGGTTCGCGCAGGAGCTGGGCACCCTGACGACCAAGCTCAACCGGGCGGTGAGCCCCGTCGTCGGCGGGCTGCTGCTGCGGTTCGTGCTCGACGTCGAGATGGGCGGGGTCTTCCACTACCGGCTCGGCCCCGGCGAGCACCTGGTCGGGGTCACCCTCGACCAGGCGAGGCTGAGCGGCGCCGACGACCGCATGTCCGCGCTCGCCGTCGAACTCACTCCATCCGGTCCTTGAACGCCCCCTGATCCCTCTTTATCGTGTCGATATGACGCCCGCGGTCCGTTCGGCGGCACTCCTGGCCGCTCTCGGTGCGGGCTGGCTCGTCGCGGAATCGTTCGCACTCCGTGAAGTCGACCGGTCACCGGTGTACGCGTTCTTCATCACCGCACTTCTCGGGTTCGGCCTGTACGCGAGCACCAGTGGAATAGTCATCGCGGAATTCCGCCGGCAGTTCCGCACGGTCGTCGTCGCGGTGACGCTGGGCGTGCTCGCCAAAGTCGCGTTGATATTCGGCGCGGTGTACTTCGTGTTCCGGCAACCGGAGCACCTGGTGCTCGCCGTGGCGGTCGCGCAGATCGACCCGCTGTCGGTGGCCGCCGTGCGGGCCAAGTCGCGGATGTCCGACTCGGCCAAGGCGCTGCTGGCCGCGTGGGCGTCGTTCGACGACCCGATTACCGTGCTGCTGACCGTGTACCTCACGGCGTACGCGCTGCGCGGCGGCGCGGTCGGCGGCGTCGGCCCGTTCGCGGCGGACCTCGTGCTCAACCTCGCCCTGGCGGGCGTCGCGTTCATGCTGTGGACGCTCGTGCGCCGCCGCGTGGAGGCAGCCGAGGTCGGTCGCCGGGCGGTCCGGTACGCGGTGCGCGCGGTGATGGTCGTGGCGGTGCTCGCGATCGGGTTCGTGGCGGTGCAGCAGTCGCTGCTGCTGGCGCTGGCGCTGCTCGGCCTGTTCTTCCGGCCGAACCTCGGGCGCTGGGTCGACGGCCTGGCCGAGGCGGGCATGTTCGCCGCGACCGCCGCCGTCGGGCTGGTGCTGGCGGGCGAGTTCGCTTGGGGCCTGGCCCTGGTCGGCGTGGTGCTCGGCGCGGCGGCGTTCGGCGCGCAGGCGCTGGTCGCGGTCGTGCTGACGGTCCCGGCGCGGTGGCGCGGCGACCGGACGAGGCTCGCGCTGGGGCAGCAGAACGGGTTGACCGCGATCATCCTGGCGCTGCTGCTGGAACCGGCGTTCCCGGGCGCCATCGCCGTCGTCGCGCCCGCCGTGGTGGTGGTGAACCTGCTGCACGCCGCGTCGAACGGCCTCTACGACCGCTTCCGGCCGCCGGTGGGGGAACCCGTGCGCGAGCCCGCCGCACCCGCACCGGCACCCGCGACGCGTCCCGCCGTGCCGCGCCCGGTCGCACCGCGCGCGGCCGTGCCGCGTCCCGCGCCCGTCGTCCAGCGGGTCGAACCCACCCCCTGAGCGGTCACCTCACAGGTGCGGCGCCCGCAGCACCGCCCGGCGCACCCGGGGGCTGAGGTTGCGCAACGCGTCGTGCACCCGCGTGCGGCGCGTGCCCTGGTTGACCTCGGTCACGACGCCGCCGGTCCGCCCCGACCACGGCGGCAGGTCGAACAGCGGGTTCAGCGCGAACAGCGGCAGGAACTCGGCGATGTCGTCGTAGATCCCGCACAGCGCCTCCAGCCGGTCCTCGGCGTCGTCGTCGCCGGACGCCTGGTACCACTGCGCCACCGCCGCCCGGAACGCGTGCACGGCGCGCTGCGTGAACACGGCCTGCGCCGCGGCCCGGGTGAACTCCGGGGTCCGCAGCCGCCGGTGCACCGCCTCCTGCGTCCCGGCCGGCGCGAAGTCGAACGCCTCCTGGAACATCGCGTCGACCTGGGTCAGCTCCTCCAGCGCGTCCAGCGCGTCCCGGAACAGCCGCTCCACCTCGCCGGGCAGCCTGCCCGGGGTCGCGCGCTCCGCCGAGCCGGCGCCGGTGAGCAGCGCGAGCTGCCGCTGGATCGCCCCGAGCTGCCGGTCCGACGAGGTGCGCACGCCGTCCACGTGCTCGGCCAGCTGCTCGATGAACCCGTAGATGCTCGACTGCTGCCGGTTGAGCTGGTCCATCCGCTGCCGCAGCGCCGACATCGGGTCGCCGCCGGCGGCCGTCCGCCTGCCCGTCGCGCCCACCAGCGCCTTGAAGTCCTCGGCGAACGTCCGCTCGACGTACACCAGGGGCTCGTGGCCGAGCAGCTCGTGCAGCTGGATCGCCACGCCGTCCGCCACCACCCCGTTGACCAGCAGCACCAGCTCGGCGTCCGGCTCGGCCTCGCGGACCGCGGAGATCCGCCGCATCACGGTCGCCACGTCCGCGTTGTCCAGCAGCGACCGCGTCACGACCACCGCGCACCCGCCCTCGCGGTCGGGGAAGGTGACCCAGAAGTCGACCAGCGAGTCCTCGCCCGCGCCGAGCAGGTGCCGGCGCAGGTAGTCGAGGCCGTTGGCGTCGAGCAGCCGCCGCACCACGCCGTCCACGTCGTCGGAGCTGAGCGAGCCGAACAGCTCCCGCGCCGCCTGCCGCACCATCTCCTCGGTGACCTGGACACCCGGGTCGCCGGTGGCGCGGGCCAGGTCGTCGGCCATCCGGAACACCCGGTGGCACAGCCGGATCACGTTGCGGGCGTTGCCGCGCGCGATGTCGCGCAGGTAGCGGGCCGTGTCCACGGTGAACGGGGCCAGCTGCCGGGTGCCGAACACCGGTTCCTGCGCCAGCGTGATGAACTCGCGCACCTCGCCCTGGCTCAGCCCGGACATCACCACGGTGAACGGGATGCGCTGGCGCACCGCGGGCGGCAGCACGGACAGGAAGTCCGGCAGCCCGCACAGCACCAGGCACGCCCCGGCCCGGGCGAACACCTGGAGCATGGTCTGGAACGCGGCCATCGTGCGCTTCCGCGGCCTGCTGTCCGCGGAGAAGATCTTGTCCAGCTCGTCGACCGCCAGCACGAACCGCCGCTGCCTGCCGCCGAACAGCAGGGCGAACACGCCCATCGCCTCCAGCGCGGCGACCTCGGTGTCGATCGGCGTGGTGATGCCGCGCTCGACCAGCACCTGGTCCGGCGCGCCGCCCAGCAGCCACGACCACACCGAGTGCTCGAAACCGGGGCGCAGCAGCAGGGTGAGCGCGGTGCCGAAGCCCTTGTCGTCGGTGACCTCGCGCAGCGTGTCCTGGACCTTGCGCAGCAGCGCGCTCTCCATCAGCCCCAGGCGCTCCACGACCTCCTGCGGCTCCAGCTGCCTGCTGCCGAGCCACTCCAGCGTGTCGCTGGTCAGCCCGGTGGACTGGAGGGCGTCCGCGACGATGTCCGCGTAGTACTCGCTGACCTGGGCGCGCACCCCCGCGCGGCCCAGCTTCTGCATGAACCGGCGGTACAGCTCGATGAAGCTCTCCGCGGTCGCGTCCAGGTAGAGCGCGTGGGTCGGGTCGGCCAGGGCCTCCCGGGCGTGCCGGACCAGCCGGACCGCCAGGTGGGTCTTGCCCGTGCCGTAGTCGCCCAGGACGGCGAGCACGGTGCCGGAGCGGTCGCGCGCCCCCCGGTCCGGCCGGTCCTCCAGGTAGGACGTCAGGTGCGCGAGGGCCTGCCGCGCGGCGTCGGTCGTGATCGCCACGTCGACCGCCTCGGGGTCGGCGTCGAAGTCGGTGATCCTGGCGACCGCCATCGGCGAGAAGGGGTTCTTCCGCGGGGGCGGGAGTTCGCTGCTGCCGCTCATGGCCCAATCCCCAGTCCGTTCCGGGACTTCGAGTTGAAGAACGCCCTGATGTCCTCGACGGAGACCAGGTCATCTTCGGTGTAGCTTAGCCCCGAGTCGAGTTTGTGCTCGTAGGTGCCGTGCAAAAATCTCTGGAGCATCGCGACCGATTGGCACAGGTTCGCCACGAATGTGATCGCGTCATCGCTCATCCGCGGATAAATTCCCACGTCCGCGTGACGTGACAGCCGGTCCTCGGTGAATCGCCGGGCGTCACCGGGGGCGAGCGGCCCGACGTGGAGCACGATCGGCGGGACCCACGTCTCCAGCTGCCGCACGACGTCCGCCACCTCGTCCGGCCCGAAGAACGCGGACTCGGTCAGGAACAGGACCTTGGGGCTGCGCAGCACGCGGGCGTACCGGATGACCTCGTCCACCAGCTCGTTGGGGCTGGGCAGCAGCAGGACGAGCGCGGTGTCCTCGCGCAGCGACCGGCCCAGGCGCGGGAACACCCGGCGCGGCACGTCCCGGTCGGCGGCCAGCCGCCCCTCCGCGCCGGGCCGCAGCGCCTCGTGGTCCACCAGCAGGTCGAACAGCTGGTCGCACACCTCGACGGTGCGCTGGTCGATGGACAGCTCCTGGTCGGTCGGCAGGCACCCGGTCAGGTCGGCGACCACGCCGCGCAACCCCTGGTCGGCCAACCGGGTCACCACCCAGTCCGCGCACCGGTTGACCAGTGCCGTCTTGCCGCAGCCCGACTCGCCCGTGACGAGCACCAGCCGGCCGTCCTCCAGCAGGCCGGTCAGGTCGCCCATCCCCTGCCGGAACTCGCGGAAGGCGTCCTCCGTGCCGTCGACGGGCACGTAGTAGTCGCGGTGCGCCCGGCGCTCCCAGGGGCGCAGCGGGCGCATCGGCGTGCCCTCCCAGCCCGGCAGCGGGAACGGGTTCACGGGGCGGGGGGCGGTCACCACGACCGGACCCCGCGCGGCTCGCCCTCCATGCCCACCCCCGTCGCCCCGCGGCGGCCCGTCGAAAGCTCCACCTTACCGACGCAGAGTCGCACGGACAGCGACACCGCGGGACGCGGTTACCCGAACGGCCCACCGCCGTTGCTACTGTCGGGAGTGGACGGACTGACGGTCACCAGGGTGCGGGTTCGTAGTCCTTCAGGAAGCACCCGTGCAGGTCCTCGCCCAGCTCACCGCGCACGATCGGGTCGTAGACCCGGGCCGCGCCGTCGACCAGGTCGAGCGGCGCGTGGAAGCCCTCGGCGGCCAGCCGCAGCTTGGTCGGGTGCGGGCGCTCGTCGGTGATCCAGCCGGTGTCGACGGCGGTCATCAGGATGCCGTCGGTGGTCAGCATCTCCTCCGCGCTGGTGCGCGTCAGCATGTTCAGCGCGGCCTTGGCCATGTTCGTGTGCGGGTGCCCCGGCCCCTTGTAGGCGCGGCTGAACTGGCCCTCCATCGCCGAGACGTTCACCACGTACTTGCGCCGCGCGGGGGAGGCGGCCATCGCCGGGCGCAGCCGGGAGATCAGGATGAACGGCGCGGTGCTGTTGCACAGCTGCACCTCCAGCAGCTCCACCGGGTCGACCTCCTCGACCCGCTGCACCCAGCTGTTGACCGCCGCCACGTCCGGCACCAGGCCACCCGCGTCGATCTCCTTCGACCCGGCGGTCAGCGCGAGCGCCGTCACCGCCGGGATGGTGTCGGTGAGCGACCCGGCGAGCGCCACCGGGTGCGCGTCGGTGGTGTGGCCGAACGTGACCAGCTCCGGCAGCGGACCGCTCGGCAGGGGTCCCGCCTCGGCCGCGACCAGCGGCGCGTAGGCGTCCGCCGAGCGGCGCACGGTCTGCGCGGCGTTGTTGATCAGGATGTCCAGCGGCCCGGCGGCGGCCACCGAGTCGGCCAGCCGCACCACCTGGCTCGGGTCGCGCAGGTCGATGCCCACCACGCGCAGCCGGTGCAGCCAGTCGGCGCTGTCCGGCATCGAGGCGAACCGGCGCACCGCGTCGTGCGGGAACCGGGTGGTGATCGTGGTGTGCGCGCCGTCGCGCAGCAGCCGCAGGGCGATGTACATGCCGATCTTGGCGCGCCCACCGGTGAGCAGGGCCCGCTTGCCGGTCAGGTCCGCGCCCTGGTCGCGCTTGGCCCGGTTCAGGTCCGCGCACGTCGGGCACAGCTGGTGGTAGAAGGCGTCGACCTCGGTGTACCGGCGCTTGCACGTGTAGCAGGACCGGGCGCGCAGCAGCGTGCCCGCCTTCGAGCCCGGGTCGGGCTCGCGCAGCAGCACGCCGCGCGTCTCGTCGTCGATGCGCGACGGCGAACCGGTCGCGGTCGCCTCGATGACGGCGCGGTCGGACGCGGTGACGGCGGCGCGCCGGTCGGCCTTGCGGCGTTTGCGGAGGTTCTTCCAGATGCCGGCGGTGGCCCTGCGGACGGCGACCGCGTCGGGGTGCTCGGTTTCCAGATCATCCACCTGGGCGAGCACCTTCAGGGCGATCTCCAGCTCAGCGGGGTCAATCGACACGGAAAGAGAGTCTACCTGCCGAAAAAACACCCCTGGACGGGTGAAATTCGGGTAAGGCACCGCTAGGGTCCCCCGCATGCCTACAGCGGGTGATGGTCCGCGGGTGAAGCGGATGGCCCATCCCGACGCGAACGTCCGGGCCAGGGCCCTGGGACTTCCCCGCGGCAGACCGGTCCTCGCGGTGCTCGGCTCGACCGCGCCCCTGGACACCGGGCTCGCCGCGGCCGTCCTGCCGGTCCTGCGCGCCGTCCTCGCCGACGCGGCCAGGTCGGACGCGGTCGTGGTCACGTCCGGCGCGGACCTCGGCGTCACGCACCTGGTCGGCCTGGCCGCCGAGTCCCTGGAGGGGCGCTGGCCGAGGCTGGTGGGCGTCGCCCCGTCCGGCCGGGTGGCCGCCGAGGACGCCGAGCCCGGCGAGGGCGAGGCCCGCCTCAACGCCAACCACGACACGGCCGTGCTGGTGCCCGGCTCGCAGTGGGGCGAGGAGGTGCCCGCCCTGTTCCGCGTGGTCGACGCGGTGGCCGGGACGAAGCGCGCGGTGCTCGCGCTGCTGGTCGGCGGCGGTGCGGTGGCCCGCGCCGCGCTGGTCGACCACCTGGGCCGCGACCGGCCGCTGCTGGTGCTCGCCGGCACCGGTGGCCTGGCCGACGAGGTCGCGTTCGGCGGGCTGGGGGAGGACGACGACCTCGCCGTGCTGGTGCGCAGCGGCCGGGTGGCGGTCGTGCACCTCGACGAGGGCGCGGACAAGGTGGTCGCGGTGCTGCGGCGGGTGCTGGCCGACCGGCCGGGCGCGACGCTGCACGCCCCCGTGCCGCCGCCCCCGGTGTGGCCGGCGCTGCGGTTCCGGGAGCCCGAGCCGCACCCCGTGGTCGACCCGGGGTACGTGCTCGACTACCCGCTGCTCGCCGACGCGATCCACGAGGCGAACCAGCTGGTGGCGCCCGCGCTGCACGAGTGCGAGGTGGCCGCCCTGCGGGCGCGGGAGCGCGCCAGGCTGCTGGTCGTGCTGGCCATCGGCGCGGGGTTCGCCACCACGGTGTTCGCCGCGCTCCAGGTGTGGCTGAGCGCCGAGCCGTGGCCGGGCGTGCTGCTGGCCGCGTCGGGCGCGGTGGCCGCCGTCCTCGCGGTGGTCGCGCGCAACGGGGAGGACCCCGACGTGCGGGCGAGGGCCGAGCGGTTGAGGGCGCTGTACTTCGACCACCTGGCCGCGCCGCCCGCCGTCGACGAGGAGGAGCGCGCCGAGCGCTCCCGCGAACTCGCGACCGCCGTGGCGCGGTACCGACACGAACCGGTGAGCCAGGCATGAGCGACGAGACCCAGGACGACACCCGCGACGACCGCGCCGCCCGCACCCGCCGCCTGGCGGGGGAGGCGCGGGCCGGCGACCCGAGCCCGGAGCCCGCCCCCGCCCCCGAGCCCACGCCGGCCCGGTCGAGGGCGTCGCGGGCGAAGACCACCCGCGCCGCCGCGAAGCCGCCCGCCCCCGCCCCCGTCGAGCAGGCCGCTCCCGCCACCGTCGACCCGACCGCGCAGATCGCCCCCGCGCAGGTCACCTCGCCGGCGGAGGTCCAGGTGACGGCGACCAGGCCGTCACCGAGGCCGCGCACCACCTCCGAACCGCAGCCCACCCGCGCGACCGCCCCCGCCGCGGAGCCCGCCACCCGGCCCGCGTCCCGGCCCCCCGCGTCCCCACCGCCCGCGTCCTCACCGCCCGCGTCCCCGCCGCCCTCGCCCGCCCCCGCGCGCACCCCGGCCCCCGTGCTCGGCCACGTGGCGACCGGACCGATCTCCGCCGACGACCACCGCGAGCAGTTCGTCCGCGCCTACCTGCGGCACCGGGTGGGGGAGCGGCTGGCCGGGTTCGAGCAGGCCCGCGCCCGCTACACCTCGGCCCGGCGGTGGACGACGGCCGGCGCGGTGCTGCTCTACACGGCCGCCGCCGCGCTGGGCGCGGTCGCGGTGGCGGACGCGCCGAGGCGCGAGCTGTGGGCGTTCCTCGCCGCGGTCGCGGCGGCCGGCGCGACGGCGGTGGCGGTGTACGAGGCCGCGTTCTCGTTCCGCGCGCTGTCCCGGCGCTCGGCGAACGGCGTGGCGCTGCTCCACCTGCTCCAGGCCCACGGCGCGCCCGAGGGGGAGGACGGCGTCACCGCGTTCCGCACCGAGGTGGAGAGCGTGCTGCGGCATTCCGAGTGAGAAACCCCGCTCCGGCCGTCCGGCGGAACCACCGTCCGCGAAGATCCGTCAGAATCGCGGCACTGTTGGTGAACCGTCAACGCGACCTGGGGGGCGGGGTGGAGTTCCGGATCCTCGGACCGGTGGAGGTGCGCACGCCCGGTGCGGCACCGCGGGCGCTGCGCCGCAAACCCGGTCAGGTCCTCGCCGTGCTGGCCGCGCGGTGCGGGAAACCGGTGCCCGTCGACCGGCTGCTCGACCTCGTGTGGGGCGACGACCCGCCGCCGCGCGCCCGCAAGTCCCTCCAGGTGCACGTCTCGGCGTTGCGCGCCGAGGGCGTGCCGGTGCGCCACCAGGACGCGGGCTACCTGCTGGCCGCCGACCCCGACCAGGTCGACGCCCTGCGGTTCCGGGCGCTCGCCGCGCGGGCGGCGGACGTGCCCGACCTCGCCGAACGGCGTGCCGCGTACGCCCGGGCGCTCGACCTGTGGCGCGGCACCCCGCTGGCCGGCGCGGAGTCCGAACCGCTGCGCGCCTGGCTGTGCGCGCCGCTGGAGGCGCACCACCTGGCCGTGCAGGAGACGGCCATCGGCCTCGACCTGGTGCTGGGCCGCAACGGCGAGGCGGTCGACGCGCTCACCCCGCTGGTGGCCGAGCACCCGTTCGCCGAGAACCTCCGCTACCAGCTGATGACCGCGCTGCTGGCGTGCGGCAGGCGCACGGAGGCCCTCGCGGTGTTCCAGGACGTGCGCCGGACCCTGGCCGACGAGCTGGGCGTCCACCCGAACACGCGGCTGCGCGCCCTCTACCGCGATGCGCTGGGCGTTTAGGCGGGTTTTTACCGCACGCCGTTAGCTTCCGCCGAGACCGGAAGGGGAAAGACCATGCGCCTTGCCCGCGCCCTCGCCGCCCTCGTCCTGGCCTTCGCCGGGATGACCCTGTCCGCGGCGGTGGCCACCGCCGACGTGCAGGCGGCCGTCACGAAGCTCACCCACGCCGACGCCGCGAGCCGCTTCAGCGCGGCCGGCATCACGTGGTCGTCCAGCGGTGGTTGCAGCGACCGCAACAACCCGACCTGCACCAGCTTCTCGCAGATCAACCTCACCACCGTGCAGGGCGGCATCACGCTCAAGCGCGCCAGCGGCTGCGCCCTGCGCATCACCGGCGGCACGGAGACCGGCCACGCCAGCGGCACCTACAGCCACTGGAACGGCTACAAGCTCGACTTCGCCCTGTCCACCTGCATCAGCAACTACGTCCGCGGCACCTTCACGTCCATCGGCGGCAACAAGTGGCGGTCCGGGTCCGGGAACATCTACTTCCTGGAGTCGAACCACTGGGACGTGACCTACTACAACTGCGGCGGCTGCTGACCCCGCGACCGGCTAGCTGGCCGCCACGGTCAACCCGGTGGCGGCCAGCATCGCCGCGCGCCCGTGCCCCCGCAGCCGCTCGTGGTGGGCGCGCAGCAGTGCCGCGTGGACGTCCTCGACGTACTCGGCGGCCTCGCAGTCCCTGTTCCACACCAATGTGACGCGCCGGTGAACGGGGTTGCCCGCGATCGGTTTCAGCACCACGCCGGGCAGGTCGTGGCCGGTGGGGAAGAATCCCGCCACGGTGTGCGCGGAACGCACCAGTTCCGCCGCCGACGCGGGGTCGACGCCGAAATGCGCGCAGCGCGGCGTGAATCCGGCGGCCTCGCAGGCCAGGTGGAGGTTCAACCGCCCGCCGCCGTAGTTCTCGTCGGACACGGCCCATTCCTCATCGGCCAGTTCGGACAGCCGAATCTCATTTCGCCCGGACAACCGGTGGCCCGCCGGAATTCCGACCACCATGTGTTCCGTGGTGACCGTGCGGAAGTGGACCTCTTCGGGAATCCGAAGTGGACTTTGGGGGAACTCGGTGACCAGCGCCAGGTCGAGCTTGCCGGCGCGCACCAGTTCGAGCACGGCGTCACCGCTGCGCTCGATGTGCGTGGTCTGCGGGTGCGTCGGCAGCAGCGCCCGGACGACGCCGACCAGCAGCGGTGTCGGCGACCCGGCCACCCCGCCGAGCCGGATGCCGGCGCCGCCGCTCTCCGCGGCCAGCTTGCGCGCCGTGACCAGCAGGTCGTCGAACCGCTCGACCAGGTCGCGGGCCCGCAGCACGACGTGCCGGCCCAGCTCGGTCAGCTCGACGCCGTCGGTGCGGCGCAGGAACAGCGGGCCGCCGAAACCGCGTTCGATCCGGCGCAGCTGGGCCGTCAGGCCCGCCTGCGCGATTTTCAGCAGCGAGGCGGCACGGCTGATGCTGCCCGCTTCCGCCACGGTCAGCACGACGTGGAGGTGCCTCAGCTCCATGTGCACTGCGGCAGCCTAGGGCAATGCGGACAGGACAAACACCGACCGCGCGTGTACCGGGGGATGACGCTCTGTTGTTGCGTTGCGCGGGCCGTTGCTCCAACAGGTGCATAACTGAGGAGTTATCGCCACCTCACACCTCCCGCCGTGCTCGCCCGTTCCACCACCCTGCTGATGGCTATCACCAATCTGGGGAGGTGTGAGCGACATGAGGAAAGCGTTGCGTCTGCGACGCCTTTCCCGACCGCGCGACGACAGGTACCTCTTCGTGCCGTTGGACCACAGCGTTTCCGACGGTCCGGTGGTGTCGCGCGACCGGTGGCGCGACCTGATCGACTCCGTGGTGGTCGGCGGCGCCGACGCCATCATCGTCCACAAAGGACGGGTACGCACGATCGACCCCGACGTGCTGGGCGGCTGCGCGCTCGTCGTCCACCTGAGCGCGGGCACCGCGCACATGGCCGACATCAACGCCAAGGTGCTCGTCGGCGAGGTCGACGAGGCGTTGCGGCTGGGCGCCGACGCGGTCAGCGTGCACGTCAACATCGGCTCCGACACCGAGGCGCGGCAGCTCGCCGACCTCGGCGCGGTCGCCGCCGCGTGCGAGAACTGGAACGTCCCGCTGATCGCGATGGCCTACCCGCGCGGGCCGCGCATCGGCGACCCGAACGATCCGGCGCTGCTCGCGCACGTCGTGAACATCGCGGTCGACCTCGGTGCCGACATCGTCAAGACCAACCTCGCCCACCCGTCCGAGCGGATGGCCGAGGTCGTCGCCAGCAGCCCGATCCCGGTGCTGGTGGCGGGCGGTCCCGCGACCGGCGGCAGCCTCGTCGACCACGCCCGCACCGCGATGGCCGTGGGGTGCGCGGGCCTGGCCGTCGGCCGCCGCGTGTTCACCTCGCCGGCGCCGGTGTCCCTGGTCGCCGAACTGGCGTCGATCGTCCACGAGGAGACCGAGGCGGACCTCGTCCGCGCCATGACGGGGGCCGCGGCCTCCTCCTGACCCCCGCCGTCGGCCGGACCCGCGAACCCCCCCTTCCGCGGGTCCGGCCGACGCGCGGGCCCCACCCACCTGGAGAAGCGTTGAAGTTCGCCTGGATCGACCTCAGAAGCGTCCCCGAAGCGCAGCGCGAGGCCGTCGTCGACGCCGCCGTGCACGCCCGCCTGGCCGGCGTCGTCTCCGACGACCCGGCGCTGCTCGACACCCTCCCGCCGACGATCACCCGCGTGCTGGTCGCCGACGAGCCGGTGGAGAGCCCGCACCTGGTCACCGTCGTGGTGCACGACCGGGACCAGCTCGACCGGCTCACCGCCGACTCGGCGTTCGTGCAGGTCAGCGACGACCGCACGCTGCAGCTGGCGTGCGCGGCGGCCGTGCGGCTCGGGCACGCGGTGGTCGGGTTCACCGACCCGACGAAGATCCCGCTGGAGATCGTCATCGCCGCCGCCGACGGCGCGCCCGGCAAGCTCGTCACCGTCGTCGCCGACCTGGAGGAGGCCGCGATCGTCCTGGACGTGCTGGAGCACGGCTCCGACGGCGTCCTGATGGCCCCGCGCGACGCGACCGACGTGTTCAAGCTGGCCAGGCTGCTGGAGGCGACCACCCCGCCGCTGGAGCTGACCACCCTCACCGTCGAGGGCATCGCCCACAACGGGCTCGGCGACCGGGTGTGCGTCGACACCGCCTCGCACTTCCAGGAGGACGAGGGCATCCTCGTCGGCTCCTTCTCGTCCGGTTTCATCCTGTGCTGCTCGGAGACCCACCCGCTGCCGTACATGCCGACCCGGCCGTTCCGGGTCAACGCCGGCGCGCTGCACTCGTACGTGCTCGGGCCGGACAACCGCACCAACTACCTGTCCGAGCTGCGCTCCGGCAGCACGGTGCTCGCGGTCAACTCCGAGGGCCGCACCCGCAAGCTCACCGTCGGCCGGGCCAAGCTGGAGTCCCGCCCGATCCTGACCATCACCGCCCACTCGCCCGAGGGCGTGGAGGTCAGCCTCACCGTGCAGGACGACTGGCACGTGCGCGTGCTCGGGCCCGGCGGGAAGGTCCGCAACGTCACCGAGCTGCAACGGGGCGACGAGCTGCTCGGCTACATCGCGACCGAGCAGCGGCACGTGGGCATCCCCATCGGCGAGTTCTGCAAGGAGACCTGACCCGCCCCGCCCCGCCCCCGCCGTCCCTCCCCCTTCGCCCCGCTCCCGCCGGGCCCGGGGGTGCTCGGCGGAGCGGGGTGATCGCCCGTGTGGCAGGGTGGGCGCGTGGAACAAGTCGTTCTCCTGGACGAGTCCGGAGCCGGGATCGGTGTCGCCGACAAGGTCTCCGTGCACCACGCGTCCACCCCCCTGCACCTGGCGTTCTCCTCCTACCTGTTCGACCCCGCCGGCCGGCTGCTGCTGACCAGGCGGGCGCTGCACAAGAAGACCTGGCCGGGGGTGTGGACGAACTCGTGCTGCGGCCACCCGGCGCCGGGGGAGCCGATGCTGCCCGCCGTGACGCGGCGGCTGTCCGACGAGCTGGGCCTGACCGGCGTCACCCTCGACCTGGTCCTCCCCGCCTTCCGCTACCGGGCGGAGATGGAGAACGGCGTCGTCGAGAACGAGATGTGCCCCGTCTTCCGCGGCCTCCTCACCGGCGAGCCGAGCCCGAACCCCGACGAGGTCGACGCCGTCGAGTGGGTGCCGTGGGCCGAGTTCGCCCCGGCCGTCCTCGCGGGCGCGCGTCCGGTGTCCCCGTGGTGCGTCCTCCAGGTCAAGGCGCTCCAGGCCCTCGGCCCGGACCCCCTGACCTGGCCGATCGCCACCCCGGCCACCCTCCCGCCCGCCGCCACCCTCACCTGACCGCACCCCCAACGCACAACTCACCCGTCACCAACGCATGACTCACCGGTCATGAGCGCATGACTCACCCGCCACCAACGCATGACTCGCCCGCGAGTCATGCGCTCGCGACCCGCGAGTCCGACGCTCGCGACCCGCGAGTCATGCGTTCACGACGCGAGAGTCCAACGCTCAGGACGCGAGAGTCCAACGCTCAGGGTCGGTGAGTTCTGCGCTCAGGACGCGTGGGTTCTGCGTTCGGGGGCCTGGGGTTGTGGGTGTGGTGGGCGAGAGAGCGCTCTCTCGGGGGCTGTTCCGGTACGACCGGAACTGGCCACTTTCCTTGACTGATACAGGGGACCGGCTTACGTTCCGCTGTGAGAGCGCTCTCCGAAACCCACTCGTAACGTCTACGAAAGGGGAGTCGTGATCCCCACCATTCGCCGATGGCGTCGTATGGTCACAGCGCTCGCCGTCGCGGCAACCGCCGCGTCGGTGGTGACCTTCGTCGCCTCACCTGCATCGGCGGCGCCGGAACTGCTGTCCCAGGGCAGGCCCGTGACCGCCTCCTCCGTCGAGAACGGCGGTACACCGGTCCAGGCCGCGGTCGACGGCAACGCCGGCACCCGCTGGTCCAGCGTCGCCGCCGACCCCCAGTGGATCGCCGTCGACCTGGGCTCCGCCAAGCCGATCAACCAGGTCGTCCTGAACTGGGAGGCCGCCTACGCGCGGGCCTTCCAGCTCCAGACCTCCGGTGACGGCGCGAACTGGACCACGGTCGTCAACGCCGGCGGCACGGCGGGCGTCCAGACGCTCACCGTGAACGCCAACGCCCGCTACGTCCGCCTCTACACCACCCAGCGCGCCACGCAGTACGGCGTGTCGCTGTGGGAGTTCCAGGTGTTCGGCGACGTCGCGCCCTCGGGTCCGATCGTGCGGGTGTCGGAGTTCTTCGCCGACTGCCCGTTCACGCACCGGCTGCCCGACGACCCGATCGTGGTGCCGAACCTGCCGGGTGCCTCGCACATGCACAGCTTCTTCGGCAACCGCACCACGAACGCCCACTCGACCGTCCAGTCGCTGCTGGCCGGCACGAGCAACTGCAACCCGTCCGTCGACCTGTCGTCGTACTGGGTGCCGACCCTGTACGCCAACGGCCAGGCCGTGGAGCCCACCGGCACCACGTTCTACTACCTGGGCGAGGGCGTGCGGGACGACGTGATCGCCCGCATCCAGCCGTTCCCGCTGGGCCTGCGGATCGTCGCCGGCAACGCCAAGGCCACCGCGCCGGACGCCACCACGATCTCCCGGTGGTCGTGCCTGCACGCGGGCCACGTGGGCGCGTCGAAGGACTTCGTCAACTGCCCGGCGGGCACGATGCTGGAGTCGTACCTCGACTTCCCGCAGTGCTGGAACGGGCGCGACCTGGACTCGGCCGACCACAAGAGCCACATGTCGTACCCGGTCAACGGCACCTGCCCGTCGACGCACCCCGTGCCGGTCCCGAAGCTCCGCCAGGTGCTGAGGTACCCGGTCAGCGGTGACCCCGCGCAGTTCAGGCTCTCGTCCGGCGCGGGCTTCACCATGCACGGCGACTTCTTCAACGCGTGGCCGGAGGCCGAGCTGGCCCGCCGGGTGCGCGACTGCATCAACCCGATCATCAAGTGCGGTGCGGACGGTCGACCGTGAAGCGTCTGATCACGTCGTTCGCCCTGATCGGCGCGTTGGTCGTGCCCGTCACCGCGAACCCCGCCGCCTCGGCGGCGGAGTGCGGCACGGCCAACGCGGCGCTCAACGCGCCGGTCACCGCCTCCTCGGTGGAGACCGGCAGCCCGTTCACGGCCGCCTCGGCGGTGGACGGGAACGCGGGCACGCGCTGGTCCAGCGCGTTCGGCGACCCGCAGTGGCTGCGGGTCGACCTGGGCGCGAGCCGCGAGGTCTGCGGCGCGACGCTGAACTGGGAGGCCGCCTACGCGACGGCGTTCCAGGTCCAGACGTCCGCCGACGGCGCCTCGTGGACCACGGTCTACCAGACCACGACCGGCACGGGTGGCGTGCAGGACCTCACCTTCACCGGCACGGGCAGGTACGTCCGCCTCCACACCACGGCCCGCGCCACGCAGTACGGCGTGTCGCTGTGGGAGTTCGCGGTCCGCACGGGCACCGGCACCGGCAACCCGCCGGGCGGGTCCGAGCAGCTGCTGTCGTACAACAAGCCCGCGACCGCCTCGTCGTTCCAGGACGACGGCGCGTGCCCGGGCTGCACCCCGGCCAAGGCGTTGGACTTCAACCCGGCCACGCGGTGGGCGACCAACGCCACCACCGGCTGGGTGGACCCGGGCTGGATCGCCGTCGACCTGGGCGCGACCGCGCAGATCAGCAAGGTCGTGCTCCAGTGGGACCCGGCGTTCGCCACCGGGTTCGAGATCCAGACCTCGGCCAACGGGACCACGTGGACGACGATCCACGCGGTCGCGAACGGCACCGGGTTCAAGCAGACGTTCACCGTCTCGGGCACGGGTCGCCACGTGCGGGTGAACCTGACCAAGCGCAGCGGCCAGTACGGCTACTCGCTGTGGGAGTTCCAGGTCTACGGCACCGGCGGCAGCCCCACCCCGCCGCCGGCGCAGGCACCGGACCCGGGCACCCCGCTGCGGCTCGTGTGGAGCGACGAGTTCAACGCACCGGCGGGCACGAAGCCGGATGCGGGCAAGTGGCGCCCGGAGGTCGGCACCGGCCAGAACGCGGAGCTCCAGTACTACACGAACAACAACAACGCGTTCACCGACGGCGCGGGCAACATGGTGCTGGAGGCCAGGCGGGAGGTCACGCCGGGCTCGGCGTGCCCGGTCGACCCGGTCAGCGGCAGCGGCACGTGCCAGTACACCTCGGCGCGCATCATCACCGAGGGCAAGGCGTCGTGGACCTACGGGCGCATCGAGGCCAACATCAAGGTCTCGGGCACGAAGGGCCTCTGGCCCGCGTTCTGGATGCTCGGCAACGACATCTTCCAGGGCACCCCGTGGCCCGCGAGCGGCGAGATCGACATCATGGAGCACCTGGGGCGCGAACCGAACACCGCGTACCAGACGATCCACGGCCCGGCGTACTTCGGCGGCGGCGGGATCGGCAACATGAGGGACATCGGCCAGGACTACCGCAACGCGTTCCACCTGTTCCGGGTCGACTGGAACAGCCGGGGCATCACGTTCAGCATCGACGGCGTGACCGTCCTCACCATCGACAAGGCGACGGTGGAGGCGACCCGCGGCCCGTGGGTGTTCGACAAGCCCTTCTTCATCCTGCTCAACAACGCGGTGGGCGGTGACTGGCCCGGTCCCCCGGACGCCACCACCACCTTCCCGCAGCGCATGCTGGTCGACTACGTCCGCGTCTACCAGTGACGGTGTGGTGCGGTCCCGCCTCGGCGGGGCCGCACCTCCCGGTATAAAGACTGGCGTGGACCGCAGACCAGTCACGTTGGAAGAGGTCGCGCGGGTCGCTGGGGTTTCCCGGGCCACGGTGTCCCGGGTCGTCAACGGGGTCGCCACGGTGGACCGTGAACTGCGCCAGGTCGTCGAGAAAGCCATCTCCACGACCGGCTACACGCCCAACCGCGCGGCGCGTTCGCTCGTCACCCGACGGGCGGGCGCGGTCGGGCTCGTCCTCCCGGACGAGGGCCGCACCCTGCACGACCCGTACTTCGGCCGGGTGGTCAGCGGCGTCATGCCGGTGATCCGGCCGCTGGGCGTGCAGCTGGTGCTCACCACCACCGACCCCGGCGGCCACCAGGAGGTGGTCGACGACGTCCGGCAGCGCAGGCTGGACGGCGTGATCCTGATCCACACGCACGGCGCGGACCCGCTGCCGCGCCTGCTGACCGAGGCGAACCTGCCGGTCGTGCTGGCCGCCCGTCCCGTCCGGCCGATGTCGATCACGTTCGTCGACGTCGACCAGGCCGCGGGCGCGGCGATGGCCGTGGACCACCTGGTGGACCGCGGCTGCCGCCGGGTGGCGACCATCACCGGTCCGCTGGACGCGCCCGCCGGCCAGGACCGGCTGCGCGGGTTCCACGAGGCGGTGGCCCGGCACGGCCTGCCCCAGCCGGTGGTCGCCGAGGGCGACTTCTCCCGCGAGGGCGGGGCCGCGGCGGCCCGGCGGCTCGCCGGCGAGGAGTTCGACGGCCTGTTCGTCGCCTCCGACCTGATGGCGACCGGCGCGCTGCCGGTGCTGCGCAACCTCGGGCTGCGGGTGCCCGAGGACGTGCGGGTCGTCGGCTTCGACGACAGCAGTCCCGCGGTCGAGAGCGACCCGCCCCTGACCACGGTGCGGCAACCCGTGGAGGACATGGCGGCCGAGATGGCCCGGTTGCTCGTCGAGCGCGTCGAGCGGCCGGACCGCCCGAACGCCTCCGTCGTGTTCGCCCCGACCCTCGTGGTCCGCCGGTCGAGCTAGCCCGTCCACGCGCTCACCGTCCCCAGGAGTGCCCGTGCGCCGGTTGTTCGTCCTGTCGTCCCTGGTCATCGCGCTGGTCGCCTGTTCGTCGACGCCACCGCCCGCCCCGTCGGAGCCGGTGCCCCCGCCCGCGCCGGCCACGTCGTCGAGCGCCGCCGGCGGGCTCAGCGCCACCGACACGGCCTACGCGCAGCTCGCCGTCCCGCAGGTCGAGACCGCCCTGCCGCTGCTCGACCTGGTCGTGGCGCGGTCGGGCGACCCGGAGCTGACCGCGCTGGCCGCCGAGGTCGGCCGGGGGCACCGCGCGGAGCTGGAGCGGCTGCGCGGCGTGCTGGCCGCGGCGGGCGTCGCGCACCTCGACGAGCACCGGGGGCACGACATGCCGGGCATGGTCACCGAGGGCGAGGTCGAGGCGGCCGGGCGGCTGACCGGCGCGGACTTCGACGCGCAGGCCCGCGTGCTGCTGCGCGCCCACTTCGAGGAGTCGGCGTCCGTGGCCAGGGCCGAGCTGGCCGCGGGGACCGACGCCGGGCTGCTCGCGCTGACCCGGGAGGCGGAGGAGTCGCGCCGGGGCTACCTGGCGAAGCTGTCGAGTTCCTGAACGGCGGAACACCGGGCCGTCACCGTCCGTTATGCCCGGTGTGCTGACCGACGTCCCCACCCGTTCCCCGGCCCGCGCCCTCGCCCTCTCCGGCGCGGGCGCCGTCGTGCTGACCGTCGTCCTCGTGGGCGGGCTCGACCTGGTCCGGCTCTCCGAGTCGACCTACCACCTGCGCCGCACGATCAGCGAGTACGCCCTGGGCCCCCACCGCTGGGTGTTCGACACGGGCGTGGTGCTGCTCGTCCTCGGGTCGCTGGCGATCCTCGCGGTGCTGGTCCGGCGCGGGATGAGCCGGTGGAACTCGGTCGGCGCGATCGCGTTCGCCGCGTGGTCCGTCGGCCTCACCCTGGTGGTGATCTTCCCCAAGAACAACTGGGCGATCGGTCCGAGCGTGAGCGGCAGCATCCACCGCTTCGGCAGCATGACGGCGTTCATCAGCCTGCCGATCGCGGCGCTGCTGCTCTCCCGCCCGTGGGTGCGCGACGCCGTGTGGGGCGCGCACGCCCGGTGGGTGTTCCGGTTCGGCGTGCTGTCCGCCCTGGCGTTCACCCCGCTGCTGTACGCGATCCTGGTGAACGCCGTCGTCGGCACGTCGTGGTGGCGCGTGTTCCCCCTCGGCTACATCGAGCGCGTGCTGGTGCTCACCGAGGTGGTCGCCGTGTTCGTCGTGGGGGTCTGGGCGTGCGCGGTGTCCTCCCGCCCACGCCCGAGCCCGGCCGGTCAACCGGAGTACAGCCCGTCCAGCACGTCCGCGTAGCGCTTCTCGATCTCCTTGCGCCGCATCTTCAGGCTCGCGGTGAGCGTGCCGTCCTCGACGCTGAAGTCCCGCGGCAGCACGGCGAACCTCTTGATCGTCTCGTGCCGGGCGAGCTTGGCGTTGGCCGCCTCGACGGCCCTGCCCACCTCGGCGTCCGCGTCCAGGTCGGCGGGCGCGGTGTCGGCGTCGACGGTGACCAGCGCGACGCAGTAGTTGCGCTGGTCGCCGTGCACCAGCACGTTGCCGATGTACGGGCTGCCCGCCTTCACCAGGCCCTCCACGGCCTGCGGCGCGACGTACTTGCCGCCGGAGGTCTTGATCAGCTCCTTCTTGCGGTCGGTGATCCGCAGCCGGCCGTCCGCGTCCAGCTCGCCGATGTCGCCGGTGTGCAGCCAGCCGTCCACCAGGGCCTTGTCGGTCTCCTCGGGCAGGTTGCGGTAGCCGCGCATGACGCCGCGCCCGCCGATCAGCACCTCGCCGTCCTCCGCGATCCGCACGCCGGTGCCGGCCAGCGGCGGGCCGACCGTGCCCAGCGCGTTGTGGCCGGGCCGGTTCACGAAGCTCGCCGCCGACGACTCGGTGAGGCCGTAGCCCTCCAGGATCGTGATGCCCGCGCGGTCGAAGAACTCGCCGACCGGGCGGGACAGCGGCGCGGAGCCCGACACGAAGTACTTGATCCGGCCGCCGACGCGTTCGCGCAGCTTGCCGAACACCAGCCGGTCGGCGATCGCGCGGCGGACCTTCCACTCGGGGTGCTCGGCGACCCGCAGCGCCCAGTCGAACAGCTTCTCCTTGACCCCGCCGGCCTCGCGCACGGAAGCGACCACCCGTTGGTGGATCTTCTCGAAGATGCGCGGCGCGGCGGCCACCACGGTGGGGCGCAGCTCGGCCAGGTTCGCCGCGATCCGGTCCACGTCGCCGTCCACGGCGGTCGGCGCGCCGGTCGCGATCATGCCCACCTGGAGCACCTTGCCGAACGCGTGGGACATCGGCAGCCACAGGAAGTGCAGCTCGTCCAGGCCGAGGACGCCCAGCTCGTCGATGGCCTCGGCGGTGTGCAGCCAGTTGTCGTGGGTCAGCTCCACGCCCTTCGGCGTGCCCGTGGTGCCGGAGGTGTAGATCAGCGTGGCCAGCCGGTCGGGGGTCAGCTCGTCGACCATGGCGTCGTAGTCGCCCCCGGCGGGCTCCGGCGCCCAGTCGGTGGCGACGACCCGCGCGTCCACGTCCTGCGCGAGGCCGGGGTCGGCGACCACGAGCGCGCTGCCGGAGTCGCGGACGATGTGCTCGACGTCCTTCGGCGTGCTGCTGGGGTAGATCGTCGTCGTCACGCCGCCCGCCGCGAGCACCGCCAGGTCGGTGATGATCCAGTCGACGCTGGTGGCCGCCATGATCGCCACGCGGGCCTCGTCGCGCACGCCCAGCTCCCGGAACCCCAGCGCCTTGACGCGGACCCGTTCGGCGACCTCCGCCCACGTCAGCGACGTCCAGGTCCCGCCGGCGCGGAAGCGCAGCGCCTCGCGGTCCGGGGTCGCGCGCACCCGCTCGCGCAGCAGGTCGGGGATCGAACGGGCCACGGTGACCTCCTCTGGAGCGACGCTCTAGAGCGGTACTCTAGCCCCTGTGAGATCGACTAGTCAGCGGGCCGTGCTGGACGCGGCGCTCGACCTGGTCGCCGAGGGCGGGCTGGACGCGGTCACGATCAGCGCGCTGACCGCGCGCTCGGGCGTGTCGAACGGCAGCGTCTACCACCACTTCGGCAGCCGGTCGGGCCTGTTCGCCGTGCTGTACCGGGAGAGCTTCGAGCACTGCGTGACCGCGCTGCTGCCCGCGCTGGAGGTCGACGACCCGGAGCGGGCCGTGCGCGCGCTCGTGGCCCGCTACCTCGACTGGGTCGGCGCGAACACCGGCCGCGCCCGGTTCCTCTACGCCGCGCCGCAGACCGCCGACCCGGTCGTGAAGGCGTCGGTGTTCCAACCGGTCGCCGCCTGGTTCGCCGCCCGCGCCGGCGCGGGCGAGGTGCGCGCCTACCCGTCGTGGGCGCTGGACCCCGTGGTGATGGGTCCGGCCCACGAGTGCGCCCGCCGGCACCTGGCCTACGGGTTCGACCTGGGTGCCTGCGCCGAACTGGTCGCCGATGCGGTCTGGGGGGCGGTCGCGCCCGTAGGGTGATCCGCATGGCCACTTGGGGCGACCTAGCCGCGTACGTCCACGACACGTACGACGTGATCTCCGAGAACGAGGACGAGATCCGCATCCTGTTCAACTTCGAGCAGTTCGACGAGGACGACGAGCGGACCCAGGTGATCATCCTGGTGCGCGAGGTCCTCGACAAGCTGCACGAGTGGGTGCAGATCGCGTCCCCGATCGGGCTGGCGTCGAAGGTGGACCTGCACGCGTTCCTCACCGAGGTGGGCAACTCGACCATCGCGTGCGGCGCGGCGGTCATGGGCGACCACGTCGTGCTGCGGCACTCGCTGCCCCTGGTGGACCTCGACATCCACGAGTTCACCGACCCGCTGAGCCTGCTGGCCGGCACGGCCGACCGCCTGGAGGAAACGTTCTTCGGCGGCGACGACTACTAGTGCTAGGTTAGGGTGTCCTAATCCCTGCGGAAGGCACCTCTGCCGTGTCCGGCTACGAGACCATGACCGTGCAGGTGCGAGCCGGGTTGGGGGAGCGGCGCCTCGTCGACGCCGTGCGCTCCCTCGTCGACCGCCACCGCGAACTCCGGGACGTCGTCCCCGCCGCGTGCGTTCGCCGGGTCGTGCTGCCGTCCGCGCTCGTCCCGGCGGCGGCCTCCTCGGCCTCCTCGGCCTCGGCGCTCGCGCCGCCCGCCGGCGTCCCGCTGCGGGTGATCTGGTTCGACGGCGGCGCCGAGGGCCGCATCCTGCTGGTCGTGCGCCGCGACGTGCTCGCCGCGCTCCCGTGGCGCGTGCTGCTGCCCGGCCTGGCCTCCGCCTGGAAGGCGAACCCGGAACGCGCCCTCCTGCGCGCGAGCTGATCCCTTCCGCGCGAGCGGGGCCCTTCCCGTGTGAGCCGGCCCCCTCCCGCGTGAGCCGGCCCCTCGCCGCGCCCGTCCGACCCGGTCCACTCCCGTCCCCGCCCGTGTTGACAGCGGGCGCGCGGGGTGTTGTGATCCACGCAACAGTTAGGAAAGTTTCCTAACTGACCCGCCGCCGCCGTGTTCACCCCCGTCCCCGTCCCCGTGGGAGGCACCCCGTGGCACCCCGTTCGCGATGGCTGGCCGCAGCCGTCGCGGTATCCCTGCTCGCCGTCCCCGCACCCGGCCTCGCCGGCGCCGCGGCCGACCCCGCCGCTCCGGCAGGGGCTGTTCCGGCAGGGGCCGCCCCGGTCGAGGCCGGGCCGGTCGCGCAGGCCGTCGTCCAGCACCAGGCCGAGAGCGCCTCGGTCGCCGACGGCGTCGTCGAGTCCAACCACGCCGGCTACACCGGCAGCGGGTTCGTCAACTACGCCAACGCGGTCGGCTCGTACGTCGACTTCACCGTGACCGCCGCGACCGCCGGCCCGGCGACCCTGACCTTCCGGTACGCCAACGGCACCACCACCGACCGGCCCATGACCGTCGCGGTCAACGGCACGGCCGCCGCCACCGGCCTCTCGTTCGCCGCCACCGGCGCGTGGAGCACGTGGGCCACCAGGACGACGACCGTGACGCTCGCGGCGGGCGCGAACCGCGTCCGCGCCACCGCGACCACCGCCGCCGGCGGCCCCAACCTGGACCGCCTCGACGTGCAGACCGGCAGCGCCCAGGCCGGCCGCCCCGCCGACGTCAACGGGCAGCTGCGGGTGTGCGGCACCAAGCTGTGCAACCGGTACGGCAAGCCGGTGCAGCTGCGCGGCATGTCCACGCACGGCATCCAGTGGTACTCGCAGTGCGTGAAGGGCGCGTCCCTCGACGCCCTCGCGAACGACTGGGGCGCGGACGTCCTGCGCATCTCGATGTACGTGCAGGAGGGCGGGTACGAGACCGACCCGCGCAGGTTCACCGACCTGGTGCACGGCTACGTCGAGGAGGCCACGAAGCGCGGCCTGTACGCCCTCGTGGACTGGCACCAGCTCGACCCGGGCGACCCGAACGCCAACATCGCCCTGGCGCGCACGTTCTTCACCGAGGTCGCCTCGCGGCACCGGGACAAGACCAACATCATCTACGACATCGCGAACGAGCCGAACAACGTCTCGTGGGCGGGCATCAAGTCCTACGCGGAGCAGATGATCCCGGTCATCCGGGCGCAGGACCCGGACGGCGTCGTGTTCGTCGGCACCCACGGCTGGGGTTCGCTGGGCATCTCCGACGGGCGCAGCGAGCAGGACATCGTCTCGAACCCGATCAACGCCACGAACTTCATGTACACGTTCCACTTCTACGCGGCCTCGCACCAGGACGAGTACTTCGACGCCCTGTCCCGCGCGGCGGCGCGGCTGCCGATCTTCGTGACCGAGTTCGGCACCCAGACCTACACCGGCGACGGCGGCAACGACTTCGCCTACAGCCAGAAGTACCTGGACTTCCTGGCCGCCAACAAGATCGGCTGGACGAACTGGAACTTCTCCGACGACTTCCGCTCGGGGGCCGTCTTCAAGGAGGGCACCTGCGCCGGCTCGACGTTCGCCGGCACGGGCGTCCTCAAGCCCGCCGGCGCGTGGGTCCGCGAGCGGATGCGCACCCCGGACGACTTCCCGACGAGCTGACGACCCGACGAGCCGCCGGGGGCGGGTCCGCGCTCACGGGCGTCGACCCGCCCCCGGCGGTCGGGCGGCAGGCCCTCGGCGCACGACGACGCCGGCTACCGGTGGGTCCTCTGACCGGTCAGCTCACCGGCCAGGTGTGCACCGGTTCGTTCGAGTGCATCAGGTCCCGGTACGTCCGCAGCATCCGGCGCAGCGCCTCGTGCCGGTCCAGCGCGGTGTGGTCGTAGTGCCGGTGGAACGCCCGCGCCTGCCACGTCGCGCCGTTGACGCCGGTCAGGCACCGCTGCTCGACCACGCCCAGCAGCCGGTCCCGGTCGGCGGCCTCGACCTTCAGCTTCGCCAGGCCCTCGTGGGCCAGCGGCAGCAGGCGCCGGAGCACCAGCTCCGCCACCGGCACCGTGCCGAGCCCCGGCCAGTAGACCTGCGCGTCGATGCCGTGCCGCGCGCCCGCCAGGAAGTTGTCCTCGGCCGCGCTGAACGACATCTGCGACCACAGCGGCCGCTCCTCCTCGGACAGCACCCGCACCAGGCCGTAGTAGAACGCCGCGTTGGCCAGCGTGTCGACGACCGTCGGCCCGGCGGGCATCGTGCGGTTCTCCACGCGCAGGTGCGGCTTGTCGCGCACCACGTCGTACACCGGCCGGTTCCAGCGGTAGACGGTGCCGTTGTGCAGGCGCAGCTCGGCGAGCGACGGCGTGTCGCCGCGCTCCAGCACCTGCACCGGGTCCTCCTCGTCGCAGATCGGCAGCAGCGCCGGGAAGTACCGCACGTTCTCCTCGAACAGGTCGAAGATCGACGTGATCCACCGCTCGCCGAACCACACCCGCGGCCGGACGCCCTGCTCCTTCAGCTCGTCGCTGCGGGTGTCCGTGGCCTGCTGGAACAGCGCGATCCGGGTCTCCCGCCACAGCTCCTTGCCCAGCAGGAACGGCGAGTTCGCGCCCACCGCCACCTGCACGCCCGCGATGGCCTGCGCCGCGTTCCAGTACGGCGCGAACGAGTCCGGCGACACCTGGAGGTGGAACTGCGCGGACGTGCACGCGCCCTCCGGCACGATCGAGTCGGCCGTCATCTGGAGCCGCTCGACGCCGTCGATCGAGATGTGCAGGTCCTCGCCGCGCGCCGCCAGCACCTGCTCGTTGAGCAGCGCGTACCGCGGGTTGCCCGACAGCGCGTCCGCGGCCAGGTGCTTGGCCTGCAACGTCGGCAGGATGCCGATCATCACCATGTGCGAGCCGGTGGCCGACGACTTGTGCTCGGCCTCGTTGAGCGAGTCCCGCACGACGGTCTCGAACTCGGTGATCCCGCCCGCGGTGAGCTGCCGCGGCGCGACGTTGATCTCCAGGTTCCACTGGCCCAGCTCGGTGACGAAGTCCGCGTCGGCGATGGCCTCCAGGGCCTCCGCGTTGCGCATCGCCGGGTCGCCCGCGTCGTCCACCAGGTTCAGCTCGATCTCCAGCCCCGTCATGGGCCGGTCGAACTCGAACCGCGACTCGCGCAGCATCCGGGCGAACACGTCCAGGCACCGGCGCACCTTCGTGCGGTACCGCGTGCGGTCCTCGCGGGTGAACTCGTGCCGCCCGACCTCGTCGCCCATGCCTGCCCCTCGCCGGTGATCAGCGCGCGGGTACCGCGATCGCGGTCACCACAAACCCCTCCCGGGCCAGCCACCGCCCGGTGAACCCGTCCAGGGTGGTCCCGTCCACCACCGGGGGCTCGATCAGGACGCGCGCGCTGAACGTGCCGTCGTCCGGGTTGATGGTCACCTCGGCGTCCTCGAACCCCAGCCACGCCCGCGTCAGCGGGAACCACGCCTTGTAGACGGTCTCCTTCGCGCTGAACAGCAGCCGGTCCCAGGCGACCTTGTCGCCCGCCGCGCGCAGCCCGGGCATCCTGGCCAGCTCGCCGGGCACGGCGATGGCCTCCAGGACGCCGTCGGGCGTCGGCTCGTTCGGCTCGGCGTCGATGCCGATGGTCCACACCTCGTCGGTGCGCCCCACGGCCGCCGCCCGGTAGCCCTTGCAGTGGGTGATGCTGCCGACCACGCCCGCGGGCCACGTCGGCTCGCGCCTCGGGCCGGGCAGCAGCGGCACGGGGGGGAACCCGAGGCCCGCGAGCGCCGTGCGCGCGCAGTGCCGGCCGGTGGCGAACTCCTTGCGCCTCTTGTCCACGGCCTTGGCGACGTGCTCCTCCTCCTCGGGGAACAGCACCACCCCGTCGGGGTCGCCGAAGAAGTCCACCGCCGAGACCGGCGGGAGCAGCAGGTCGGTGATCACCGGGCGTCCCCTTCGCGCAGCACGTCCAGCAGCGGCGCGGCGGTCCAGCCGCGCGGCTGCCACTCGCGGGGGTAGCCCAGCGAGACCTCGTCGAAGCGCACGCCGTCCTTGCGGATCGTGCGCGGGATGTGCAGGTGGCCGTACACCGCGACCGCCGCCCGGAACCGCACGTGCCAGTCGGCCGTCTTCTCGGTCCCGCACCACAACGCGAATTCGGGGTACCGCAGCACGAACGTGGGATCGCGCACGAGGGGCCAGTGGTTGATCAGCACCGTCCGCAGCGACGGGTCGACCGCCTCCAGCCGCCGCTCGGTCTCCTCCACGCGCGCCGCGCACCACGCCTCGCGGCTCGGGTACGGGTCGGGGTGCAGGAAGTACTCGTCGGTGCAGATGATCCCGGCCTCCTGCGCCACGGCCAGCGCGGACGCCTTGTCGGAGGTCCCGGCGGGCCGGAACGTGTAGTCGTACAGGGTGAACAGCGGGGCCACCGCCACCGGGCCGCCCGCGCCCTCGAACACCGCGAACTCGTCCTCGGGCGTGCGCACGCCGATGCTGCGGCACAGCTCCACCAGCTGCTTGTAGCGCACTTCGCCGCGCGCCTGCACCGGGTCGTCCTTGGTGGTCCACAGCTCGTGGTTGCCGGGGGACCAGACCACCTCGGCGAACCGCCCGCGCAGCGTGCTCAGCACCCACTCGACGTCGTCGAAGCGTTCACCCACGTCACCGGCCACGATCAGCCAGTCGGCGGGGGAGTGCGGTCGAAGCGCATCGACGAACTTGCGGTTCTGCTCGTACGTCACGTGCAGGTCGCTGGTGGCGAGGAGGCGTGGCGGGGTGGTCACCCCCCGAGCGTATCCCCGGCGACCGGCATCGGGGAGTGACCGCTCATCCGCTCGTCGCGCTGGTAACGCCGTTCGGCGGAGCACTGGTGGCCGCGTGACGCTCGACCGCCCCGTTCGGCGCGCGTTCCCTTACCAGTGAGCGTCCGACTTCCTAGCGTGATGGGCATCACGACAGTCCTGGGCGGAGGACCTGATGAGCAACCAAGTACGACCTGTGCAACCGTTCGGGCGAACGGTGGGCGCCGAGATCGCCCGCCAGGTGCAGCACCACCAGCACCCGGCGGTCGCGCCCCGGAGGACCGACGACGCCGCCCTGGCGATGTTGCTGCGCGCCCGCCAGCGCGGTGACGCCCAGCGGCAGGAGCCGTGGGTCCGCCGGGCGCCGGAAGCGCCTCCCCGTCCGCCGCACGCGGACGTGATCGAGCAGTTGGCGGTGCGCCTCGTGCCGCCGGCCCTGTGGGCCGCGGTCGAACCGCTCATCCCACCCGCCAAGGTCCGCCGCCAGGGCGGTGGCCGCGGCCGGGTGTCGGACCGGGCGATCTTCACCGCGATCGTGTTCGTCCTGACCAGCGGCTGTGCCTGGCGGCACCTGCCCGCGACGTTCGGCGTCACCGTGCCGACGGTGCACCGGCGGTTCCAGGAGTGGACCGAGGCGGGCCTGTGGCTGCGCCTGCGCCGGGTGGTCGCGGAGGGCGCGTCCGACGACGCGGAGTGGCTGCGGCTGGTCCTGGAGGCCGCGGAGCGCCGGGGCGCCCGCGCGGCCGGTTAGGGAAAGACGGACCACGAGCGGGCGTCCCAGTCGCTGAACCGGGGCGCCCGCTCGCCCGTGTTCCCCCCAGGAGGTGTCCCACCATGACCGACCTGTCCCGAAGAGACCTCGCCCTGCTCCGCGCCACCGCCGCCGACCGCGTGGAGCTGACCGGCAGCGCCGAACCCGACGCCCGGGTCGACGCCCTGCCGTTCAGCGACCCCTGCACCGCCCGCGCCCTGGTCCGCGCGGGCCTGCTCGAACCGACCACCCGCGTGGCCGTGTCCGAGTGGAGCCGCGCCCGCCTGACCGCCGCCGGCCGCGCCGCCCTCACCCCCGGCCCGCTCGCGGCGGCTTAGTCCCGCGGCGGCGGGACCAGCCTTCCGCACGCCCCACCCCGCGCACCTCCGGTCGCCGCTCCGGACGAGAGCCCCGTGCCGGAAGGCGGACCGAAGCCGTGTCAGGCGTGCACGCCCGCCGAGTACTTCGGCACCCGCACGCTGATCTTCGTCCCCATCCCCTGCGCGGTCTCCACGACGAGACCGTAGTCGTCGCCGTAGCAGCGCCTCAGCCGTTCGTCGATGTTGCCCAGACCTATACCCGCCGTCGCGCCGACCTGACCCGCCAAAGTGCGGCGCAGCGCGTCGGGGTCCATGCCGATGCCGTCGTCCTCAATGGTGATGTGCGCCTCCTGGCCCGCGTCGGCGGCGAGGATCGTGATGTGGCCCGGCCCGACCTTGCCCTCCATGCCGTGCCGGACCGCGTTCTCCACCAGCGGTTGCAGGCAGAGGAACGGGACGGTCACCGGGAGGACCTCCGGCGCGATCTGCAACGTCACCTTCAGGCGCTCGCCGAACCTCGCCCGCTCCAGGGCCAGGTACTGGTCGATCGACTTCAGCTCCTCCGACAGCGTGGTGAAGTCGCCCGCCCGGCGGAACGAGTAGCGGGTGAAGTCGGCGAAGTCGAGCAGCAGGGTCCGCGCCCGCTCGGGGTCGGTCCGCACGTAGGACGCGATGGCGGACAGCGAGTTGTAGATGAAGTGCGGGGAGATCTGGGCGCGCAGCGCGCGCACCTCGGCCTCCACCAACCGCGTCCGCGACCGGTCCAGCTCGGCCAGCTCCAGCTGGCCCGACGCCCACCGCGCCACCTCGTTCGTCGCCCGCACGAGCCCCGCCGACGCCTCCCGGCTGTACGCCGCCAGCACGCCCACCACCCGGCCCTCCACGGTGAGCGGCGCCAGCACCGCCGTGTGCACGGGGCAGTCGGCGGTCGTGCAGGTGATGTCGAACGCCCGCGTGCGGCCGGTGCCGAACACGTCCTCCGCCAGCCGCATCACCTCGGCCGCGTGGTGCCCGCCGCCGCCCTCCCAGGCCACGACCTCCGTCTCGTCGGTCAGCGCCAGCGCGGGCGTGCCGAGCAGCGTGCGCAGGTGCCGGGCCGACTTCTTCGCCGCCTCCGGCACGAGCCCGGCGCGCAGCGGCGGCGCCGCCGACCACGCCGTGTGCAGCGTCTCGAACGTGATCCGCTGCTCGTTGGTGAGGAAGTCGTTGCGGGACAACGACGTGCGCCACAGCGTGATCACCACGGCGAGCCCGGCGAGCAGTATCGCGCCCACCGTCCACACCGCGGTCACAACCGGTCCTGACTGCGCAGTCCCAGGTTCTCCGGCGCGTGCAACCGCACCATCACGTGGTTCACCCCCGGCGGCACCCTGCGCGGCGTCAGCAGCGACACCGCGAACATCACGACGAACCCGAGCGGCACGGTCCACGCCGCGGGCCGGGCCAGGAACACGTGGTACCACGCGTCGGCGCCGCGCGAGCTGATCGTCACCAGACCGGCCACCAGGGCGGGCACCCCGCCCGCGAGCATCCCGGCCACCGCGCCCGCCGTGGAGATGCGGGTGCTCCAGATGCCCAGCACGAGCAGCGGGCACAGCGACGACGCGGCCACCGCGAACGCCAGGCCCACCATGTCCGCCACCGGCACCTTGCCCACCAGCCACGTCATGCCCAGCGGCACGACCACCGCCAGCACCGTCGACACCCGGAACCCGCGCACCGACCGCAGCCGCAGCACGTCCCGGCTCAGCACGCCCGCCAGCGACACCATCAGGCCCGACGAGGTGGACAGGAACGCCGCGAACGCGCCACCGGCCACCAGCGCGCCCAGCAGCTGCCCGCCCAGCCCCTCGACGACCCGGCCGGGCAGCGCCAGCACCACCGCGTCCGTGTCGCCGGTCATCAGCAGCTCCGGCGTGTAGAGCCGGCCGAGCGCGCCGTAGATCGGCGGCATCAGGTAGAACAGGCCGAGCATGCCCAGCACGATCAGCGTCGTCCGCCGCGCCGCCCGCCCATTGGGGTTGGTGTAGAAGCGCACGATCACGTGCGGCAGGCCCATCGTGCCCAGGAAGGTGGCGATGATCAGCGAGTACACCGCGTACAGCGGGAACCGCTCGCCGCCGCGCATCGGCAGCGCCCACACCTCGTTGGTGCTCGTCGGGATCGACCGCACGTGCGGCACCGCCGAGCCCTGGGAGAACGTCAGCCGCGTCCCGGCGTCGGCGGTGTGGTCGCCCACGGACAGCGCGCCGCCGCCGTCGACCCGCTGCCCGTCGACCACCCCCGTGCCGCTGAACGGCGTCGTCTCCGAGACGTGGAACGCGGTGCCGGTGTCGAACGACACCGTCGTGCGCTCCGGGAACTCGGGGAACTCCGGCCCGGCCAGCTCCTTCGCGCCCTGCGCGTGCCAGGCCATCACCAGGAACACCACGGGCACCGCGATGGCGGTCAGCTTGAGCCAGTACTGGAACGCCTGCACGAACGTGATGCTGCGCATCCCGCCGGAGATGACGTTGGACGTCACCACGACCGCCACCACCAGCGCGCCCACCCAGTCCGGCGCGCCCGTCACGTAGTTCAGCGTCAGGCCCGCGCCCTGGAGCTGCGGCAGCAGGTACAGCCACCCGATGCCCAGCGCGAACATCGAGGCCACCGCGCGCACCGCGGGCGAGGCGAACCTGGCCTCGGCGAAGTCGGGCAGCGTGTACGCGCCGCTGCGGCGCAGGGGCGCCGCGACCAGCGCCAGCAGCACCAGGTAGCCGGCGGTGTAGCCGACCGGGAACCACAGCATGTCCGGACCGTGCGCGAAGATCAGCCCGGCGATGCCCACGAACGACGCCGCCGACAGGTACTCGCCGCCGATCGCCGAGGCGTTCCACCACGGCGACACCGTCCGCGAGGCGACGAAGAAGTCCGACGTGGTGCGCGAGATCCGCAGCCCGTAGGTGCCGACCGTGACCGTGCCGATCGCCACGACCAGGACGGCGATGATGCCGTAGGTGCTGCTCACGAACGTTCCACCAGCTCCGCGAACTCGCGCTCGCCGCGCTCGGCCTGCCGGATGTAGAACCAGCCGGCCAGCACGAACACCGGGAACACCAGCACGCCGAGCAGCAGCCACGGCAGGGGCAGGCCGAACAGGCGCTGCGCGGCGATCGACGGCGCCAGCGCGAACACCAGCGGCAGGGCCGCCACGCTGCCGCACACCACCGCGCACAGCAGCAGCCCGAGCCGCCGCTGGGTGCGGATCAGCGACCTCATGTAGACCGCGCCCAGCTCGCTCTGCTCGTCGATCTCCCGCGACGCCGGGTACGGGCGGGGCGCGCGCGGCGCGCGCGTGCGGGGGCTCGTCACCACCACCCGCTGCTTCGGCGGCGCCGGCTCCGGCTTCGGCGGTTCCGGCCGCCGGGGGGTCGGCCTCGGCGGGGTCGGCTTCGGCGGGGTCGGGCCGGTCACAGCGGCTGCCGGTTGCGGCGCACCAGCAGCTGCCGCAGGTGCCGGGCGTGCCGCCGGCTCACCGGCAGCACCGCGCCCCCGATGTTCACGCTCAGGTGGCCGTCCTCCAGGCGCAGCTCGTCGATGTGCCCGAGCGACACCAGGTGGCTGCGGTGGATGCGCACGAACCCGGCGGACCGCCAGCGCTCCTCCAGCCCGTTGAGGGCGGCGCGGACCAGCCCGCTGCCGGTCGCGGTGTGCAGGCGGGCGTAGTCGCCGTGCGCCTCCACGTACCGGATGTCGGCGAGCCGGATGAACCGCGTGATGCCGCCGAGTTCGACGGGGATGACCTCGTCACCCACGTCCGGCGCTTTTTCCGCGGGCGCGACCGGCGCCGGCTCCGGTGATTTGGAATCGAGCACCTCGTGCACGATCCGGTGAACGGATTCGGCCAACCGTTCGGGTCGGACCGGTTTGAGGAGGTAGTCGAGCGCTTTCAGCTCGAACGCCTCCACCGCCGGTTCCTGGTGCGCGGTGACGAACACGATGGGCGGCGGCTGCGCGAACCGCGACAGCACGCGCGCCAGGTCCAGCCCGTCCAGGCCCGGCATCCGGATGTCGAGGAACACCGCGTCCACCGGCTGCCCGGCGTCCATGGCCCGGTGCAGCGTGCGCAGCGCCTTCGTCGCGTCGCCCACCGCCTCCACGTGCGCCACCCGCGGGTCGGAGCGCAGCAGGTAGACCAGGTCGTCCAGGGCGGGGGCCTCGTCGTCGACCGCGAGCACCCGCAGCGTCCGTTCGAGCGCCCCCCGGCGCTCCGGGCCCTCGCAGAGGGGGCAGGGGAGTCCTGAGGTCATGGAGTTCCAATGCGGTGGTCGGGCGTCGTCGATCAGACCAGTGGACGCCCATCCTCACCCCTGGGGGTGGTCAGGGGCAATGACCGCCGCGCCGCCTGCGCGTCACCCAGGGTCATCTCCAGCTCCAGGGACGCCTCCTCGGCCCGCCGGGCGGCCAGCGACACCGACGCGGCGGCGGCGCTGCCCACGAACCGGCGGGTGGGCTCCTGCAACCGGCGCACCGCGTCGGACCACTCGTCGGCCATCCGCGCCAGTTCGGTGAGCACCGACACCAGTTCGTCGGGACCCCGGGGCACCCCTTCCGCGATCCGCGCCAGGGCGACGTGCGGATCGGTCGTCATGAGATCCCCCAAACACGCTCAAGAAGCATCGAAACCCGATGTTCCCGCCGGTGGTGGGGCGGGTCAACGGCTCGTGGCAGTGGTCTCAGTTGGTCCCGCACACCGAAACACCGCGGAAACGCACGTCACGTCAACTCGGCGATCGCCTCGGCGGTCGTGCGCTCGACGAGGCCGAAACCGCCGCGCGCGGCGAGGTCGTGGCCGATCCGGGCGTGGCGGAGGGCCTCGGCGCGGCGGCCCTCCGCGACCAGGGCGCGCACCAGGTGGGCGTGCGAGCGGACCACGCCGTAGCGGTACTCGCAGGAGTCGGCCAGCTCCAGCGCGCGCAGGTGCGCGGCCACGGCGCGGGCCGGTTTGCCCAGGTGGCGCAGGACCAGGCCGAGGGAGTTGTGCACCTCGGACTCGATGCGCGGGCTGCCGCCCAGCTCCTGGACGAGCGCGAGGGCGCGCTGGGCGGTGCGCAGGGCCTCCGGGTGCTCGCCGGCCAGGCAGAGGGCGGCGGCGAGGTGCGCCATGCCCTCGGCGCGGGCGTGCCGGGCGCCCGTGCGGAACCAGGCGGAGAGGGCGCCGCGCAGCAGGTCGACGGCGCCCCGGTGGTCGCCCGTCGCCGTGCGGCACCGGGCCAGCAGGGCCGCGCAGGTGGCCTCCACGTTCGCCCCGTTCGCGGCCCGCGCCAGGGCCAGGCCCCGGGTCAGCAGCCCGGCCGCGCCCTCCGGGTCGCCCCGCACCAGGCTCACCGCGCCCCGGCCCGCCAGCACGCCGATCCGGACGTGCGGGCCCGCCCAGTCCTCGCCGGTCAGCGACTCCATCCGGTCGAACGCGGCGGTCGCCGCCGCGAAGTCGCCCAGCTCCACGTTCACCACGCCGTCCAGGCCGGTGTGCAGCCACACCAGGCGGCCCACCGGCCGGGCCTCCGCCAGGTAGCGCTGCGCCACCCGCAGGTTGCCGAGGTTGCGGTGCTCGGCGGCCAGCCACACCAGCATCGACGTCTCCGCGTCGTGGTCGCCCGCCGCGCGCGCCGCGCCGAGGGCCGCGTCGATGGCGTGCAGGAACTCCACGTGGTGCCCGTGCGACCCGAAGTACCCGCTGACCGCGTCGATGAGCTGCCACGACAGCTCGCGCGGCCCGTGCTCGGCGCAGTGCTCGGTCGCCGCCAGCACGCTCGCCCGCTCCGCCGTGAGCCACGCCCGCGCCACCTCGGGGTTCATCCGCGGCGGCCCGGACACGCCCAGCTCCGGGTACAGCACGTCGCCGACCTCGACCGCGGTGCGCAGGTACCAGTCGAACAGCCGCCGCCGCGCCGCGCCCAGGTCCTCGCAGGCCGCCTCGGCCCGGTCGGCGGCGTAGTCGTGCAGCAGGTCGTGCACCGCGAACCGGTCCGCGCCGACCCGCTGCACGAGGTGCGCCGACGCCAGGTCCTCCAGCAGCCTGCGCGCCACCGCCTCGGGCGCGTCCAGCAGCGCCGCCGCGCCGAACACGCTGAAGTCCGGCCCCGGCAGCAGCCCGGTCAGCCGGAACAGCCGCGCCGCGTCGGGCGTCAGCGCCCGGTAGGACAGGTCGAACGCCCGCCGCACGGCCGCCGTGTCGTCGTTGTCCACGGCCAGCGCCGTCAGCCGGTCGCCGCCGCGCAGGTCGTCCACGTAGGCCGCGACGTCCAGGTGCGGGGCGCCGACGAGGTTGCCCAGCGCTATCCGCAGCGCCAGCGGCAGGTAGCCGCACAGCCGGGCCAGCTCGCCGATCGCGTCGAACTGCGCCACCGCCGCCTCCGGCCCGAGCGAGCGGGCCAGCAGCTTCCACGCCTCGTCGCCGCGCAGCACGTCCAGCCGCACGGTCGTCGCCCGCAGCGGCCGGCGCAGCTCGTTGCGGCTGGTCACCAGCACCGAGCAGCCGGGGTCGCCGGGCAGCAGCGGCAGCACCTGCTCGACGGACGCGGCGTTGTCCAGGGTGATCAGCACCCGCCGGCCGCGCAGCCGCGCCCGGTAGTTGCGGACCAGCTCCTCCTCGCCCACCGGGATGTGGTCGGACCGCACGCCCATGGCCCGCAGGAACCGCGCGAGCACCGCGGACGTCGTCAGCGGCGGCGACGTCGAGTACCCGCGCAGGTTCGCGTACAGCTGCCCGTCCGGGTACCGGTCGCGCACCGCGTGCCCCACGGAGATCGCGAACGCCGTCTTGCCCACGCCCGGTAGCCCGCACACCACCACGGTCGCCGCGGCCCGCGTCAGCAGCCCCTTCACCCGGGTCATCTCCGCGGTGCGGCCCACGAAGTTGCCGACCGGCGCGGGCAGCTGCGACACCGGCGCCCACGTGCCCGCCGCGGGCCGGTGCAGCGCCGGGTCACCGGTGAGGATCGCGTGGTGCACCGCGCGCAGCGAGTCGCTCGGGTCCACGCCCAGCTCGCGCGCCAGCGCCGTCGACGCCTGCCGGTAGGCGTCCAGCGCGTCGGCCTGCCGGTCGACCCGGTACAGCGCCACCATCAGCTGCGACCAGAACCGCTCCCGCAGCGGGTGCTGCGCGGTGAGCCTGCGCAGGTCGGGGATCACCTCGTCGCACCGGCCCAGTCGCAGCTTCACGTCCACCAGCTCGGAGGTCACCCGCAGCCGCTGCTCGGCCAGGTTCGGCGCCTCCGCCTCGTGCAGCGCCCCGGACGGCACGTCGGCCAGCGGCGCGCCCCGCCAGCAGCCCAGCGCGTCCTCGTACGCCGTGCACGACGCGGTGAGGTCACCCGCCGCCGCCAGCTCCGCGCCCCGCGCGGACCACTCCTCGAAGCGGTGCAGGTCCAACGCGCCGGGCGGCAGGTCGATGCGGTAGCCGGTGGGCGTGGTGCGGATCAGCTGCGGGTCGCCGAGCGCGCGCCGCAGCCGCATCACGTACACCGGCAGGGTCTGCCCCGCCCGGTCCGGCGGCGACTCGCCCCACACCCGGCGGATCAGGTCGCCCGCGGGCACGGACCGGTTCGCGCCCAGCAGCAGGGTGGCCAGGACGATCCGGTGCTTGGCGGCGGTGATCGGGACCGGGCGGCCGTCGCGGCGGACCAGGAGCGGTCCCAGCACGCCGAACTCGTCCCGCGACAGCGTCACCCGCCTCCGTCCACACCGACCGACCCTGGGACATGCTGGTGCTCCCGCCCGTACCGGAGTACCACCGGATGGCCCCCTACAGCCTTCCCACCTCGGTGATGTGGAGGACGGCCGTGCCGACCTCGTCGGACTCGGTCAGGTCCACCTCGGCGCTGAAACCCCAGTCGTGGTCCTTCGCCGGGTCGTCGAAGACCTGCCGCACCAGCCAGCGCTCCGGCTCGACGGTGATCAGCAGCATCGCCGGGCCGCGCGCGTCGGGACCGAGGCCGATGTCCTCGTGCTCCTCGAAGTACGGGTCCAGCGCGTCCTGCCACTCCTCGGCGGTCCAGCCCGAGTCGCCGTCGAGCTGGCCCAGCTCGTAGTAGTTGCGGCGCGCGGCCAGCTCCACCCGCCGGAACAGGGCGTTGCGCACCAGCACCCGGAACGCCCGCAGGTTGCGCGTGACGCCGGGCGGCACGTCGTCCTGCACCGTCTTCTCGGGGTCGTCGTCCGGGTTCCGGAGCTTCTCCCACTCGTCGAGCAGGCTGGAGTCCACCTGGCGCACGAGTTCGCCGAGCCACTCCTGGAGGTCGCTCAGCTCCTCGGTCTTCGCGTCCTCGGGCACGGTCTGCCGCAGCGCCTTGAAGGCGTCGGCCAGGTACCGCAGCACCAGGCCCTCGGACCGCGCGAGCTGGTAGTACGACACGTACTCGGCGAACGTCATGGCCCGCTCGAACATGTCGCGCACCACCGACTTGGGCGACAGGTGGTGGTCGGCGACCCACGGGTGGCCGCGCCGGTAGGTGGTGAACGCGGCCTCCAGCAGCTCCTGGAGGGGCTTCGGGTACGTCACCTCCTCCAGCAGCTCCATCCGCTGGTCGTACTCGATGCCCTCGGACTTCATCGCCCCGATGGCCTCGCCGCGCGCCTTGTGCTCCTGCGCCGACAGCACCTGGCGCGGGTCGTCCAGGGTGGACTCCACGACCGAGAGCACGTCGAGCGCGTACGACGGCGACTCCTTGTCCAGCAGCTCGACCGCGGCCAGCGCGAACGGCGACAGCGGCTGGTTGAGCGCGAAGTTCACCTGGAGGTCCACGGTCAGGCGGATGTCGTCGCCCTGCCGCTCCACCACGCCCGCCGCCAGCAGCCCCCGGTACATCTGGATGGCGCGCAGGACGTGACGGCGCTGCGCGGGCCGGTCCTCGTGGTTGTCCTCCAGCAGGTGGCGCATCGCGGCGAACGCGTTGCCCTGCCGGCCGATGACGTTGAGCAGCATCGCGTGGCTGACCTGGAAGCTCGACGTCAGCGGCTCCGGCTCGGCGTTCTTGAGCCGCTCGAACGTCTGGTCGCTCCACGACACGAAGCCCTCGGGCGCCTTCTTGCGCACCACCTTGCGCCGCTTCTTCGGGTCGTCGCCCGCCTTGGCCAGCGCCTTCTCGTTCTCCACCACGTGGTCGGGGGCCTGCACCACGACCGTGCCCACGGTGTCGTAGCCGGCGCGGCCCGCGCGACCCGCGATCTGGTGGAACTCGCGCGCCTTGAGGTGCCGGGTGCGCTGCCCGTCGTACTTCGACAGCGCGGTGAACACCACCGTGCGGATCGGCACGTTGATGCCCACGCCGAGCGTGTCCGTGCCGCAGATGACCTTGAGCAGGCCCGCCTGGGCCAGCTGCTCCACCAGCCGCCGGTACTTCGGCAGCATGCCCGCGTGGTGCACGCCGATGCCGTGCCGCACCAGCCGCGACAGCGTCTTGCCGAAGCCGGACGTGAAGCGGAACCGGCCGATCATCGCCGCGATCGCGTCCTTCTCGGCGCGGGTGGCGACGTTGACGCTCATCAGCGACTGCGCGCGTTCGAGGGCGGACGCCTGGGTGAAGTGCACGACGTAGACCGGGGCCTCGCGGCCGTGCAGCAGCTCCTCGATCGTCTCGTGCAGCGGCGTGGTGACGTACTGGAAGTTCAGCGGCACCGGGCGCTCGGCGGAGCGGACCGTCGTCGTCGTGCGGCCCGTGCGCCGGGTCAGGTCCTTCTCGAAGAACGAGACGTCGCCCAGCGTCGCCGACATCAGCAGGAACTGCGCCTGCGGCAGCTCGATCAGCGGCACCTGCCACGCCCAGCCCCGGTCGGGCTCGGAGTAGAAGTGGAACTCGTCCATCACGACCTGGCCGACGTCGGCCGCCGTGCCGTCGCGCAGCGCGATGTTGGCCAGGATCTCGGCCGTGCAGCAGATGATCGGCGCGGTCTCGTTGACGCTCGCGTCGCCGGTCATCATGCCGACGTTCTCCGCGCCGAACGTGTCGATGAGCGCGAAGAACTTCTCGGAGACCAGGGCCTTGATGGGCGCGGTGTAGAACGTCCGCTTGCCCTCGGCCAGCGCGGCGAAGTGCGCGCCGGTGGCCACCAGCGACTTGCCCGAGCCGGTGGGGGTGCTGAGGATGACGTTCGAGCCGGAGACGATCTCGATGAGCGCCTCCTGCTGCGCCGGGTACAGCGACAGCCCCCGGTCGGACGCCCACTCGGCGAACGCGTCGTAGAGGAGGTCGGGCTCGGGGGTCGGCGGCAGCCGGTCGGTGAGAGTCATCGCAGGCAGAGCATAGTGGCAACCCGCGGCGAGGGGCGCCCGCGTGATCGTCCCCGGCGGGCCGCCGTCCGGTGGCCGGTGGCCGGGCCACCGGACGGACGACCCGTCGGGCCGGCACGACGCGGTGCACCACCGGTCGGCCTGCCGTCGCCGGATCAGCGCCTTCACCTCTTCGAGTGAACCGGTCCCGGGGGCGGGTGGACGCGGATCGACATCGGGACCGCGGCGGGCGTGGCGGTGCGCGTGATCACCTGCACTTCTTTTGTTGTTGCACTGAGCTGGCCAGAGCAGCGGACCGGCAACTAGCGTGGAGCCGTGACCGAACCCGTGGCGATGCACATGAGCGACGGCCTGCTCAACGCGCCGACGTCGCTGCTGTTCGTGGCGGTCGCCGCGGCGGGGGTGGCCGTGGCGCTGGCGAAGGCGCGCGGCGACCTCGACGACCGGACCGCGCCGATGGCCGGCCTCGTGGCGGCCTTCGTGTTCGCCACCCAGATGCTGAACTTCCCGGTGCTGCCGGGCGTGAGCGGTCACCTGCTGGGCGGCGCGCTGGCCGCCATCCTGGTCGGGCCGTGGGTCGGCGCGCTGTGCGTGACGATCGTGCTGGTCGTGCAGTCGCTGTTCTTCGCCGACGGCGGCGTGACGGCGCTGGGCGCGAACATCACCAACATGGCGTTGATCGGCACCGCCGTCGGCTACCTGACCGCGGTGGCGCTGCGCGGGCTCGCCCGGCGCGGCAGGGGCGGTCTGGCGGCGGTCGCGTTCGTGTCCGCCCTGGTCAACACGGTGCTCGCGTCGGCGGGCTTCGTCCTGGAGTACGCGATCGGCGGGCAGGGCGGGGTCGCGCTCGGCACGGTGGCGGTCGCGGTGCTCGGCGTGCACGTGCTCATCGGCGTCGGCGAGGGCCTGATCACGGCGGTCACCGTGACCGCGGTCGCGGCGGTCCGCCCCGACCTCGTGCACCTGCTGCGCGGGGCACGACAGGAGCTGGAGCTGAAGTGAAGCGCTTCTTCCTCGGGTTCGCCGTCGTCAGCCTGCTGCTGGCGGGGGTCGTCTCGTACTTCGCGAGCGCGGACCCGGACGGGCTGGACCACGTCACCGAGGAGCACGGCATCGCCGAGCACGCCGCCGACCACCCGCTGGGCGGCGGACCGCTCGCGGACTACGCGCTGGGCGGCGACGACCGGTTCACCGGCCTGGCCGGCGTGGTCGGCGTGGTGGTCACGCTCGCCGTCGCGGGCGGCCTGTTCTGGCTGCTGCGCAAGCGGTCGACCACGAGGTGAGCGCCGGGCACCACGGGTTCCTGCACCGGCCGGGCGACTCGCCGGTGCACCGCCTCCCGCCGCAGGTCAAGATCGTCGCGACGGTCGTGGGCGTGCTGTGCGTGGTGGCCACGCCCCGCGACGCGCACTGGGCGTTCGGCGCGTACCTGCTCGCCCTCGGCGCGGTGTGGGCGGTGGCCCGGGTCCCGGTCGGCTGGTTCGCCGTCCGCTCGGTGATCGAGCTGCCGTTCGTGCTGCTCGCGCTGGTGCTGCCGTTCACCGGCCCGGGGGAGCGGGTGGACGTGCTGGGCCTGCCGGTGTCGGTGGAGGGCGCGCTGGCCGGGTGGAACATCCTGGCCAAGGGCACGCTCGGCCTGCTGACCTCGCTCACCCTGGCCGCGACGACCGCGCCGCACGACCTGCTGCTCGGCCTGCAACGGCTGCGGATGCCGTCGGTGCTGGTCACGATCGCCACGCTGATGCTGCGCTACGCCGAGGTCGTGGTGGGCGAGGCGAAGCGGATGCGGGTGGCGCGCGTCTCGCGCGGCGACGACCCGAGGTTCCTGTGGCAGCTCGGCGCGACCGCGCGCGGCGTGGGCAGCCTGTTCATCCGGTCCTACGAACGCGGTGAGAGGGTGCACCTGGCGATGGTGTCGCGCGGCTGGACGGGCCGGATGCCCGACAGGAGCGGCGCGGGCGGGGGGAGCGCGGTGGTCGCGGCGTCGGGTCCCGCCCTCGTGGTCGACCGGCTCGCCTACGCCTACCCCGACGGCCACCAGGCCCTCTTCGGCATCGACCTGGTCGTCCAGCGGGGCGAGCGGGTCGCCGTCCTCGGCCCCAACGGCGCCGGCAAGACGACGTTCGCGCTGCACCTCAACGGGGTGCTCGGCGGCGGCTCCGGCCGGGTCGAGGTCGCCGGGCTGCCGGTGGAGAAGGCGAACCTGCGGGAGGTCCGCCGCCGCGTCGGCGTCGTCTTCCAGGACCCCGACGACCAGCTGTTCCTGCCCACCGTCCGGCAGGACGTGGCGTTCGGCCCGGCGAACTTCGGGCTGCGCGGCGAGGAGCTGGACGCCCGCGTGCGGCAGGCGCTGGAGGCGGTGGGCATGGAGGGGTTCGCCGACCGGTCGCCGCTGCACCTGTCCGGCGGTCAGCGGCGGCGGGTCGCGCTGGCCACCGTGCTGGCCTGCGACCCGGAGGTGCTGGTGCTCGACGAGCCCTCGGCGAACCTGGAACCGGTGGCCCGCCGAGAGCTGGCCGAGGTGCTGCTGCGGTTGGACCGCACCATGCTGATGGTCACCCACGACCTGCCCTACGCGGTGCAGCTGTGCCCGCGCAGCGTCCTGGTGGACGGCGGCGTCGTGGTGGCCGACGGGCCGACCCGGGAGCTCCTGGCCGACGCCGAGCTGCTCGCCCGGCACCGGTTGGAGCTCCCGTTCGGCTTCCGGCTCGACTAGGGACTGGTGCAGGTGACCGTCGGCAGCGAGTTCGTGCCGGTGTAACCGGCCGTGAAGCCGAACTTCACCGACGACTCGGGCGCCACCGACCTGTTCCAGTCTACGTTCTTCACGACCACCTCGGACCCGGAACCGGACCGCACGCCGTTCCAGACGCTGTTGACCGTCTGCCCGTTGGCGTAGGTCCACCTCGCGGTCCAGCCGTTGTAGGCGCTCGTGCTGTGGTTCATGATCTCGACCTCGCCCTGGAAGCCGCCCGACCACGCGCTGGTGATCTTGTAGATCGCCATGCAGTGCGCGTCACCCGGCGGGTTCGTCGTGGTGGTCGTCGGGGTCGTGGTGGTGGTCGACGTGGGCGTCGTCGTCGTGGTGCTGGTCGTGGTGGTGGTGGTCGTCGTCGTGGTGCCGCCGCCCCCGTTGCCGACGCCGGTCTCCTGGCCGTTGCCGCCGTCGAACACGACGTCGGAGCAGTTGTAGAACGTCTCCTGGCTGTCCGAGCGGGTCCACACCGAGTAGATGATGTGGCGGCCCGACTTGCCGGACGGCAGGTTCGCGTTCCAGTAGTACTGGCCGTCCACGGTGCCCACCGACCCGCGCGCGGGCGGGTTGGTCACGCTGTGGAAGGGCGTGCTCTCCAGGTCGTCCCAGGACAGCGCCCGGGTCGGGCTCCAGCTGTCCTTGGTGACGTACAGGTGGAAGGTGCCCGGGTGGGCGGCCCACATGTTGTAGGACCAGCCGAAGTTCGCGCCCGCGGTCAGGTGCGTCACCGGGTAGTCGTTGCGCGCGATGTCGAACCCGGAGAACGTCGGGTTGCCGCCGCTGCACAGCTTGCCGTCCGGGATGAAGCCGCGCGTGCGGCCGCCACCGTCGGAGCGCAGCACGCCGAACCAGTTGTAGAGGGCGTTGGTGCCGCCCGCGGACACCGCGGCGGAACACGCCGGGTTCTGCGGGGCGATGTTGCCCTGCGGGCTCAGGCCGTCCTTCCAGCACAGGAAGGTCCGGCTGCCCGGCTTCATCATGGCGCCGTGCGCGTTCGCCGCCGTCGGGCTGACCACGTTCACGAGCACCGCGACCAGCAGGCCGGCCACACCGGCCGCGGCCAGCGAGATCCATCGTCGGGCCGTCACGTCGTTCACCTCCTCGTTGAGGTTCTGGGAACGCTCCCAGGAAACGTGCCGACTCTAACGGCGTCCGATGCGCTGTGTGAATCTTCAGCTACCCAGTGCGACCGTATGGCCGCACCGGGTCCGTCGTACGGACCTGCCCCGCTACACCCGGACGCGGGTACGCCGGCGGGAAGGGCCGCCGGACCGCCGGGGACGCGTCACGCCGTGCGGGTGGCCGGGCGGGGCCGGGTGGTGCGGCGTCGCGTGCCCGGACCGGCGCAGGACGCGGTGCGCCAGGGCGGCGCGGCGCTCGGCCGGCGCGCCCAGCACGGTCGCGGCGAACACCGACACGAGCAGCGTGACCGTGCCCGCGAGCACCAGCGTCTCCGGCGCGCCGACCCGCTCGCACAGCCACCCCAGCAGCGGCGCGCCCACCGCGCCCGCCGCCGCGCCGACCGAGGAGTTCACCGCGAGCAGCCGGCCGCGCATCCCCTCCGCGGTGTCGAGCTGCACGCGCGTGCTCATCGTGGTGTCGATGACGACCGCGCCCGCCGCGATCGGCAGCAGCACGAGCGCGAACCCGAGCGTGCCGGGGACCAGCCCGCTCACCACCTGGAGCAGGCTCGTCGCGCACGCCACGACCAGCAGCAGCCGCACGGTCAGCACCCGCCGGGCCGCCGCCGCGAGCCCGCCCAGCACCGTGCCGACCGCGAACACCGTCGACAGCAGCCCGTAGGACGCCGCGTCGGGGCTCATCGCGGCCATCGTGACCTGGTAGTTGCGGCCCAGGCTGGACAGCGCGAACCCGAGCGCGAACAGCAGGAGCAGCCGACCGCTGCCCAGCACGTACCGCAGGCCCGCGCCCACGCCCACCCGGTCGGGCGGACTGGCGGCCAGCGGGTGCAGCTCCGCGCCCCGCACGGTCGCCACGGCCACGATCACGGCCGCGAAGCTCAACGCGTTGAGCAGGAACAACGCCGGCGCGCCGAGGGCGGCGGCGAGCACCGCGGCGGTGCTCATGCCCAGGATGCGGCCGGTGGAGCTGAGCACCGAGCCCAGCGCGACCGCGTTGCCCAGGTCCTCCCGGGGCACGACCTGCGCGCCGAACCGGCCCAGCGCGGGCCCGTCGAACACCGTGACCAGCCCGGCCGCGGCGGTCAGCGCGAACACCAGCGGCATCGCCGCGCCCGCCGCCACCACCGCGGCCAGCAGCACGGCCAGCACGGCGTGCAGCGCCTGGCAGGCCAGGACGACCCGGCGGACGGGCAGGCGATCGGCCAGCGACCCCGCCCACGGGCCGAGCAGGACCGAGGGCAGCGCCCCCAGCAGGACGGAGAAGCCGACGGAGGTCGCCGAGCCGGTGCGTTCGAGCACCACCCAGTTGAGGCCGATCACCTGCATCCACGAGCCGGTCACCGAGATCAGGTCGGCGAACGCCCAGCGGCGGTAATTGCGGCCGCGCAACGCGCGGAACATCGGAAAAGGGCTCCTAGTGGTGAACAGGGGCCTCATCCGTGCCCACGCTGAACGGCGGCAAGACTATGCGTCGCTCAAACGTGTTTTCGCTGGTTGATCAGGTGAAAAGGCTCACGTAACGCGGTCGGCGGCCAGCGCGGCCAACCGGTCGAGGGCCTGCCCCAGGTACTCGTCGGTCAGCTCGTGCGCCTCGCCGCCGACCGCCTCCGGGTGCTCGCCGCGCACGTCGAGGTGCAGCACGACGCGGCTCGCGCCCGGACCGTCCTCGTCGACCTGGAGCCACCCCGAGTAGCCCTCGCCGTCCAGGTCGCCCCACTCCAGCCTGCGCTGCCCGGCGTCGGCGGTGAAGTAGCCCTCGGCCTCGTCGATGTCGTCGCCGATCGACACCCGCCCGGTGACCCGCTCCGGCCCGCTCGGCTCCACCTGGAGCCCGTCGGGCAGCCAGGCGTCCATCGAGCCGACGTCCCGCGCGATGTCGTACACCGCGCCCGCGTCGACCGGAATCCTCTGCTCGCGCTCGAACTCAGCCATGCCGGACCGGTACCCGCGGTCCGGGCCGACTACACCGCGGCGGGGCGCGCGGACCCGATCGTGGCCAGCTCCGCGCGGGCCCGGTGCGGCGCGACCGGCCGCATGCCCGCGTCCGCGCAGCGGCGCACCACGTCACCGTGCTCGCCCAGCAGCCGCAGGCCCCGGCGCAGCAGGAACGGCACCGGCTTGCGCGCCTCGACCACGTCCCGGGCGAACCGGCGCGCGAACGTGACCAGGGCGTTCGGCGCGAGCACGATCGCGTCGGCCAGCACGCCCGCGTCGCGGCAGCCCGCCACCAGCCGGTCGGCGAACAGCCCCTCGGCGATGAACGTGCCGGGCGCGGTCACGGTGTGGCAGCCCACCCGGCCGTTGTCGCCGATCGAGTACACCGGGGCCTCGACCGAGCCGGTGGTGGCCAGCTCGACCACGGCGGCCAGCGCGGCGTCGGTGTGCCAGGAGCCCTCGGCGTCCCAGTCGGCGCGGCCCGCGGCGTCGCGCGGCAGCAGCGGGTCGTCGCCGTCGCGGTAGAAGTCGTCCAGGCGCAGCACGGGCCACCCCAGCAGGGCGGCGAGGTGGGACTTCCCGGAGCCGGAAGGGCCGGCGAGCAGCACGGCCCGCGCGTGAACGGAAGGTGACGGCACGGGGCACGATTTTCGCACACGCTTGTCCGTCCGTGCACCGGCGCTGCTCCCGCTGTGCACCCGGTCTGGTCACCCGCGCCCCCGACGACCACGATGTGCGCATGGTCAGGGTGCGCGGTGTCGAGGACGCCAAGCGGTTGCGCGAGGAACTGCGCGACGAGCGCGGGCACGAAATCATCGGGTCGGCGGAGGTCCGGCGGCCCACCGGTGCGGGTGCGGCGCGGATCACGGCGGAGGCGGGTGACCGCATCGAGTTGGACTTCGACCGGCTGGAGGAGGCCCGCGCCCGACTCGACCAGCTCCAGGACGTGCTGGTCGAGCAGTTGCGGCAGGCCCAGGACCTCGGCGAGCCCATCGGCGACGGCAAGGGCCCGGTCGCGCTGCACATGCGGCGGGCGTTCCGGGAGCGCGGCGGCGCGGTCGGCGGCGGTGTGCAGGTGGCGCTGAAGTCCTACCTGGACGAGCTGATCGCGCTGCGCGACGCCCTGGGGCAGGTCGGCGCGACCCACCGCGCCGAGGACGCGATGATCGCCGAGGCCATGAGGCGGCAGGGGTGAACAAGCGCGGCGCGCGCCGGGTGCGCCAGGTCAAGGCCAACCGGCGGCTGAAGAACTTCGGCAAGATCAACTGGAAGGTGTACGAGCACCGCCAGATGTGGGACATGGTCATGTCGGCCGAGGTGCCGCTGATGGCCACCCGCACGGCGCAGTGGCAGGTGCTCGCCTCCGCGGTGGACAGCGCCACGAACGAGGTGCAGCACATCGTGCGGCAGCTCGCGGAGTCCTGGCGCGGCCCGTCGGCGGGTGCGGCGGCCGAGTCGGTGAACCGGCTCACGTCGTGGGCGACGGACGCGTCCGAGCGCGCCTACCGCGTCGGCAACGGCCTCGACACGTACACGTCGGCGCTGGTCGAGGCCCGCGCGCGGATGCCGGAACCGGTGCACCCGACCGCGGAGCGCTGGTTCCGCGAGGGCCGCGACGTGTCCGTGCTGGACGGTCCGCAGGGCGCGTACATGGTGGACCAGCTCCTCGACGACCACCTGCCGTCCAAGCGGCAGCAGCAGGACGCGCACGCCGAGGCGGTGCGCGTGATGACCGGCTTCGAGGACGCCAGCCGGGGTGTGCACGACCGGCTGCCGGAGTTCGAGGGCGCCCCCGCCACCACGACCATCACGCCGGACCACCGGCCGCTCCCGGTGGGGCCGACCCTCTTGCCGCCACCGCTCCCCGTGCCGCCGCCGTGGGTGCGGCCCCCGTCCGTGCCCGGTCCCCCGGCGGGGGAGGACCCGGCGGTCACGCCGTTCCCGCCCGGGACGCGGCCGGCGGACACCACCTCGGTCGCCTCGGCCGGCGGCCTGCCGGGCCCGGGCGGCTTCGGCCCCGGCACGGGCCTCGCGCCGGGCTACCACGGCCCCGGCGGCACGGCCGGCTACGGCGGCCACGCGGGCGGTCCCGGCTCCGGCGGCTTCGGGCGACGCGGCCAAGGCGCAGGCC
>NZ_JBPKJK010000039.1:0-61814 GCF_051756985.1 Saccharothrix sabaoui | reverse complement strand
TCCTCGGCGGACCGGCCGCCGTCGGTGGTGAGCTGGGCCCTCACCGCGGCGTTGACGGCGGGCAGGAACAGGCCGTTCTCGGCGGCGACCGGTGCCGAGAACGGCTGCGGCGTGCCGGTGCAGGGGCCGTCGAACTGCACGTAGGTGCCCACGAAGCGCACCACGCCGAGGACTTCCTGCTGCACGGTGACGCGCAGCGCGTCGACCGCGCCGTCGTCGTGCCCGTAGCAGGTGTAGTAGCCGTTGACGGTGATGCGACCGGAGGAGTTCCAGTACGCGAGTTCGCTGTGGACGACGGGCGCCGGGTCGTGGGTCGCCGAGGCGGTCCCGACCGCGACCGGCAGCAAGGCCGCGGCCGCGGTGGCGGCGAGGGTGAGGGTGCGGATACGCTTCATCGCTGACTCCGTTCAGCCTTTCGCGGGGTGTCGCGGTCCTTCCGGCCAGGGACTCGGCCGCGACGCCCCGCAGGGCGTTCTCGATGTGGTTCGCGCGGTCGCGGTCGGTGCGTCGCCCCCTGAACGTGGTGCCGGCACGTCGTTCCGGGTGATCGACCGTCCACTCGCGACGGCGCCTGGAAAGACTGCGTCGCGCCCGGCGGGACCACAAGGGGGTGAACGGTCCATCACCCGAACGTCAGAGCGAGCACCCCTACTATTGCGGTGAGGCGCGCGAACCCGGCACCGCCGTGGAAAGCCCGGGGCGCTGTGCCCGGGGTGCTGGACCCGAGGCTCTCGCAGAGGCTCACCGCGGCCGGTCCTCGTCACGTGCCTCGCGGATCACGAAGTCCGCGACGGGGCGGGTAGGTGACCGCATCCCCCGATCCTGCCCGCGCCGCGCCCGCACCACCACCTGATCTCGCCACTGTGCCTGTGATTGCTAGTTGGCCCCTGTGATCGATAGGGGGACTGTACAAACGTCGGCTCTGGCGCACTTTCGGTGGTGACGGTGAGTAGCTGGTCGGTCCGTGATCCTGTGGTGGATGCCGATCCCCTTGTGGGGACGGTATTTCAGGACTGTCGGTTCCGGTCGTTGGATGCGTGGCGGAGGGCGGTGGTCGCGGTCCGCATCCGGGTTGCGGCCGTGCCGTCCGGCGCCTGATGCTGCGATGACGAAGGCGTCGACAGCCCGAAAGCACCTTCCCGGCAAGGGGATCGATCTCTACCGCAAGGTCACTGCTGCGACCGGCTACTCACCGTCACCACCGAAAGTGCGCCAGAGCCGACAACTGGACAGACCCGACCCGATGGGACGTGGCCCTGCATGCCCCATGCTGTCCACCTCATCAACTGGCACGTTCACCGCTTTCGGACCGCGTGAACACATGTGTCGTCATGACGCTTCACCTGTGTTCACTCTTCCCAAGCGTCTTCAGGGTCGACGATCGGGCCGTGCGGTTCGGCGAGATCGCGGATGAAGCCGTTGTCTCGGTCGAAGGTGTGCACGAGGATACGGTCCGCGATGTCCTTGTGGATGTCGTTGTCGACGATGATCACTTGATAAGGACGGGCGAATCGCTTGTCGCCCCAGCCGCGTCGGTCGTCCATGAGATCGAGGAAGCGTTCGTAGACTCGATGGGCGAGGCTTTTGTCGTGGCTGTTGGCGCCGTAGTTTTTTTGCGGCGAGTCGATCATCAGCAGGGAAGGGAGGGTGACCAGAGCGTTTTCCAGCGCATAGGTGAGCAGGGTCAGGCTGTAGGCGATGCTGACCGCGGCGCGGGCGCCGCCGCCGCGTTGGGTGAATTTTTGTTCATCGACCAACGGCAGCCAGGTCTCAGGGTCGATACGGGCGCGGCCGGTGGCGTTGGGCAGTTGGATCGCGGCGATGATCCTGCGGAAGATGTCGGTCACCGCTGCGAGCACGTCGGCAAGGTCCTCGACCTCGGCACCGGTGAGGTCGAGTTGGTCCACACGCTGTTGCTGACGGGTTTTCAACTCGTCGATGCCCCGGTATTGCTCGGTGAGCCGGTTGTGGGCGTCCTGCACGCGGCGCAGCGTCTCCTCAGCGGTGGCATGGCGAGCGACTTCGGCCGTGGCTTCGGCGAGTCGGTCGACGAACGGCGCGAGTCCGGTGAATGCCTGCTTGTCGAGCGTGTCGTTGACCAGTCGCAGTCGGGCGCGCGCGTCGCATGCGGTGTCCTGCGCCGCACGCAGTTGCTTGTCGAGTTCGGCCAGCCGTTCGCTCTGTTGCTGCAATACGTGGGTCAGGTGGCGCCGTTGGGACACGTGTTCGCGGCCGGGGAGCATGCTGGTGCACAGATAACACTGTTCGGGTGTGATCGGCCGTGTGGTGACGTCGCTGTTGCACGCCGGGCAGCGTGGGTCGACCAAGGCGAGAGTAGGACGGTCGTCCGGGTCGGTGTCGCTCAACTCGTCGAGGTGACGCAGGCCCTGTTGGGCCGCATCGGCTTCGGCGGCGCATGAAGCGTGGCCGCGGCGGAGCCTGTCCAGGTCGATCTCGGCGTCGCCGACGGCACGGTGGGCTTCTTCGCGACGTTGCCGTTCACGGTCGACATAGGCGGTGGCGGTCCGCGCGGCCGCGGTGATGGACGCGAGGATCGTCTCCGCTTCGGTGCGGGCGGCACGGACACGAGCCAGTTCCTCGGCGATCGCCGAGGCGTCGGTGGCTTGGGACTCGGCGAGGAAGTTGCGGATCATGTCCGCGCGTTTGGTGCGCCGGTCGATTTCCAGGTTGTTCTCGTGGATCTCGGCGGCAAGGCGCTCATAGGCGGGGGTGGTGAGGTTGAACAGCAACTTGAGGGTGATCAGCCGGGCGCGTTCCTCCCGACGTGGACGGATGATGTGCCGGTCGATGTCGGTCTGGTTGAGGTAGCAGTAGGGCAGCAGTGCTCCGGCGAAGTCCAGCGACTTGCCGCCGGGCAGACGCACGGAGGTGAACTGCTCGAGCAATCCCAGCTGCTCGAGGAGCCACTCCGAGACTGTGCTGCGCGCGTCACGTGCCTGTACGGGGAACCGCCCCACCGCGGTTCCGGAGTCGTCGAGCACCTGGACGTGAGACTCCGCGGCGCGGTCACGGCGCAGGAGGAAGGCCCCGGTGGTCACTCGGATCCCGATCTCCACCTCACGCAGATGCTCGTCCACCGCTCCACGGAACTCGCCCACATCGTGTCCCATGGCGTAGCCGATGCACTCCAGCAAAGAGGATTTGCCGGTGTCGACCACTCCGACGATGGCGACCACAGGGGCGTCCAGGTCGTATGGCTTCTGCCAACCCTGCTCGGTCCTGATACGGATCCAACGGAGCTGCAACTGTGTCGCCACCGACGGCTTCCCTTTCGCACGACAGAAGAGGCACGGGCTACCGCCTCCCCCCGTGGGCAGCACCACTGTCGACCATGGACTGCGCCTCCCGTCCTGTCACGCAAACGAGAGTTTTTCACTCGAACGGGTAGTCCACAGCTCTCATGATCCACTGGCCATCCGGAAGTCGAGCACCTCTCACGCATGCCGGTGGCAGCAGTATGCTGCACTGACTGCGCTCGGACGCGTACACACAGGCACTGCTGTCGCAGTCTCGTTAACAAGAGAAGTGGCACTCTCGTTTCACGGATGTTAGAGTTCGAGGCGAGACGTCGCGCGGGGGAGGTGATCGCAGTGGGTAACCGCAAGGGTTCAACCGAGGACATCCTCGCGGTGGATGATCTCGTTCAAGGGCTGAACAGGGTCATCGCCGCGGTGGACGCCGCACGGGAAGTCGGCCTCCCACTGTCCGTGCCGACACCGTTGCTTGACGTGTGCAAGCGCATGCTCGACAGCGCGGGCGAGTTGCGGAACACCCCGGTGCGCGACGGTCCCGCAACATCTCCCGGCCGTACTGGCGGCAGCGCGGCGAAGCAGAAGCTGTCAGGGAGTGGCGAGCAGGGCGCGCTATTGCAGGACATGCCACTGCGTCGACTCATCTGGCAGGTACTGGACCCGGGCGAGGAGGTCAACGTGGGAGAGGTGACCGCCCGGCTGAAGCGCTTGCGCGTGGATCTTCCCGCCAACAAGGTGAGCAATGCGCTCGGCTACTGGGCATCCCGGGGCCGCCTTGAGCGCAGTCGCAAAGGCGTGTACTTCGTGCCGCTGGTCATCCCTGATGTGGACGCAGACTTCGAGCCGGTGGAGGCTGAGGAGGTGATCGACCACCGGATCCCGCAGCGACCGGCGACTCGCGACAAGCACACCGAGTTCCGCAACAGGACTTCTGACGATCATGCGGCAAAGCAGGCCGGATGAACCTGCACATCGTCGGACGTCGACATCACAGCAGGAGAAGGCCGCATGGACGAGACGAGTGGCTCCCGACGCCCGTTCGGGCTTGCAGGCCCATAAGCAAACGGACGATCTTCCCACCAACGATCACTCGCCGTGCAGGCCGGTCGACTCTGACCTGCTAAAATCCGAAAGAGACCGAGATCACACAACCGGCGGGTTGGGCAATCACGATCTCTCCGGTACGCTGGAGACGCAGCTCTATCAGCTGCCGCAGCAGCCATCACGTCTACTCAGGTTCGCACCTTTACTGTAGACGCACTGCTTGCACGGATGCAAGGCAAGTGGGCGGGTTCACCCGCCTGATGGCTGTCCACGTATGGATACAAGGAGAAACTACGTGGAACAAGCTGTCAAAGTAAGTGCGGCCGTGTGGCTCGACTACGTCCTGAGCCCGCCCCGCAAGCGGCGCGAGATGATGAAGGCTCACGTCCGCCGGTACCTGGACCCCCAAGCCCAGGCATACCACTACTACAACACCATCCTGGCGGCCATGCCGCGCGCCATCAGCTCCGTCGACCCCACCAGGGTGATGGAGGAGTGTGTCGCCGGCACCCGTGAGGCCCATCAGGAACTGCACTACCGGGAGATCGCCGCCGGTTTCCTGACCTGGAGGTCCCGCACCAAGGGCACCCAGGTCAAGGTCAACACCGCTGCATGGACTCACGCGGGGCTTACTGCCACGCTGTCCCGGCTGTTCGGACTGCGTCAGCCCGACGGGTCCGAACTGGTGATCCTTCCTTATCTGAAGGCCGAGCCGCTGACGCAGGACGCCGCCAGCCTCATCCTGCTGATGATGGAAGACATGATGCCCGACCTGCGGCCGGGCGCGACCGCGGCGATCCTGGACACACGCCGGGGTCAACTGCACACGCTGAGGAAGAACGCCAACCGTCGGGACATCAGGGCCCAGCTCGTCGGTGAAGCAGCGGGCTACGTCGCCTTCTGGCAGGCGATCACGCTGGACGCGGCGTAGCAGTGGTCGATGGTGTCGGAAGCCAGCTTCCGACACCATCACCGAAGCTTCTCTGCACCCCTGCGAAGAACAGTTGGCCAACTCTCGTGCTCACTGGCCAACTGAAGTGCTCAGTCAGTAACTGGGGTCGCAGCTATCGATCACAGGGGCCAACTATCAATCACAGGCACAGCCACCGCCGGTGGGTGGGTCAGGCGATGCCGGCGGCGATGAGCTGCTGCCAGACCACGCCCTGGTCGACGACCTCGACGTCGAGCTTCTCGGCCTTGGCGAGCTTGCTCGCGCCGACGTCCGCGCCGGTGATCAGGTAGTCGGTGTTGGCCGAGACCGAGGTGGCGGTGGTGGCGCCGGCCTTCTCGCACAGCCGCTGGAAGGTGGGGCGGGGCACCTTCTCGCCCGAGCGCGGGTCGCTGATGGCGCCGGTGACGACGACCGTCTTGCCGGCCAGGGGCGCGTCGGAGGCGATGACCGGGGGCAGGTCCTCCTCGCGCACGTCGAGGGAGACGCCCCGGTCGCGCAGCCGTTCCAGTTCGGGGCGCAGGCGGGTGAGGTGCTCGGTCAGGGAGGCGGCGACCTTCGGGCCGATGTCCTCGACGGCGACGAGGCGTTCCTCGCCGGCGTCGGCGACCTCCTCCAGCGACCCGAAGCCCGCGCGGCACAGGCGGGTGGCGGTGCCCTCGGAGGCCATCGGGATCGCGAACCCGATCAACGCCCGGCGCAGGCCCACGTCCCGGCTCGCGGCGATCGAGTCGATCATGCGGGTGGCGGAGGTCTCGCCGATGCGGTCGAACTCCAGCAGCTGCTCCCTGGTGAGGGTGTAGAAGTCCGACGGGTTCTCCAGCAGGCCCGCCTCGGCGAGGCGTTCGATCCACACCGGACCGACGGCCTCGATGTCCGCCGCCGCGCGCGACGCCCAGTGGACCAACCGGCGCACGGTCTGGGCGGGGCAGGCGACGTTGGTGCAGAACAGCTCCCGGCTGTTGCCCTGCTCGGTCAGGGCGTGGCCGCACGACGGGCACTCGGTGGGCGGCACGATCTCGCGCTCCGCGCCGGTGCGCCGGGACTCGTCGAGCACGCCCGCCACGAACGGGATCACGTCGCCCGCTCGGCGCACCAGCACCGTGTCGCCGATCCGGATGCCGCGCGCCCGGATGACCTCCTGGTTGGCCAGGGTGGCCTTGGTGACCGTCGTGCCGCCGACGAACACCGGTTCCAGGCGGGCGACCGGGGCGATCTTGCCGGTCTTGCCGACGTCCCAGACCACGTCCGTCAGCACGGTCGTCTTCTCCTCGGCGGCGAACTTGAACGCCAGCGCGCCGCGCGGGGAGTTCGACCGCGTCCCGGCGGCGGCGTAGGCGTCGCGGTCGGCCAGCCGCAGCACGGCGCCGTCCAGGTCGTAGTCGAGGTCGTTGCGCCGCGCCTCGATCTCGCCGATCACCGCCTGCGCCTCCTCCGCGGTGCCGCGGTGCCGCATGTCGGCGACGGCGAACCCGAGCGAGCGCAGCCCGTGCTCCAGGTCGGCCGCCGCGCCGCCCTCGGAGGTGTCGAGGTCGAAGGCGAAGAACTGGAGGCGCCGCCCGGCGACCGTGGCCGGGTCCTTGGCGCGCAGCGTGCCCGCGGCGGCGTTGCGCGGGTTGATCAGCGGCTTGTCCGGGTGCTCGGTGTTGTAGGCGGTGAACGTGGAGCGCAGCATCACGGCCTCGCCGCGCACCTCCACCCGGCCCGGCGCGTCGACCCGCTGCGGGACGCCGTCGGCCAGCGCCCGCACCAGGAACGTCACGTCGTCGCCCGTCGTGCCGTCGCCCCGGGTGACCGCGCGGGCCAGCCGGCCGTCCTCGTAGACCAGGGCCAGCGACAGGCCGTCGAGCTTCGGCATGACCACCACGGGCTGGCCGGGGAAGCGGTCGAAGAACGCGGCGACCTGCTCCGGCCTGGTCGCCTTCTCCAGCGACAGCATCGGGCGCGAGTGCCGCACCGGCGCGTGCAGCACCGTCGGCGCGCCCACCTGCTCCAGCGGGTTCGGGTCCGGCGCGAGGTCCGGGTTGGCCTGGATCAGCCCGCGCAGCTCGTCCTCGATCGCGTCGTACTCGGCGTCCGCCACCAGCGGCGAGCCCCGGTAGTACGCGTCGCGCAGCGCCACGACCTGGTCGGCGAGTCCCCGGATGCGTTCCTCAGCGTTCACGGCGCACAAACTACCGACGACCACCGACAACACCGGCAACCCGATGGGCGGTACCGGGACCGCCCGGCCGGCTCGGACCATGGGCGCATGGGCCTCGACCACCGCACGGCGGTTCCCACCCGGCGGCAGCGCCGGTTCACCCACGCGGCCGTGGCCGCGGCCCTCGGCGGCGGGCTGGCCGCGTCCGCCGCGCCGTGGTGGGCCTGGTGCACCCTGTTCGCGGGCCTCTGGCTGGTGGCGGCGGCGATGCGCCGCGCGTCACCCCGGCACCTCCTCACCAGGTCCTCGGCCTGAGCACCCGGCTGCCGGGGGCGTCCTCGTCGCCGGGAGCAGGTGTCGGGAGGGGGACGACCGGGTAACCGCTCCGGGTGAACCGGGACCGAGCGTGTGGAGGAGCCCCGTGGAGCAGGACGTCCACCTTCCCCCGGTGAACGTCGGCGTCGTGGTCGCCCGGCGCCGCGGCGTGGTGTTCGCGGAGGTGCGCGGCGAGGTCGACACCGACAGCTACCGGCAGGTGCGCCAGGAGCTGTTCTCCTGCCTGGACGGCGCGCCCGCCGCGCTGGTGGTCGACCTCAGGCGGGTCGAGTTCTTCGGGTCGCTGGGCATCGCGGTGCTGATGGAGGTGCACGAGCGGGCCACGGGGCTGGGCGCCGGGTTCGCCGTGGTCGCCGGGCACCGGACCGTGGTGCAGCCGATCCGGGTCACCGACGTGGGCGAGCTGCTGGGCCTGTGCTCGACGGTGGAGGAGGCGGTGGCCCGGGTGGAGGGCCGCGACGACGAGCACCGGAGCGACGGCCGGTACCAGGGCGACGACGGCCGGCGCCAGGGTGACGACGGCCGGTACCAGGGTGACGACGGCCGGTACCAGGGCGGCACCGACGGCTTCTCGTGGTGGTCCTCCTAGGGATCTTCACAGGATGGTTACCGTAAAGCGATAGCTACCGATTGACTTTCGATAGGTGGCCATCGAGGATCGATGCATGTTCGCAGAGCATCGAGCGGTTGCCGCTCTTCGTGTGTTCCTGGTGCTGCTGTTCGGCGTCCTGCTCCTGCTCCAGGTCATGTCGCTGCCCGGCCAGTTCGCCGACATGGCGCGCGAGTCGCCGGGGTCGGCGCACCTCCGGTGGCCCCTGACCGCCGTGACCGTCTTCTGGGTGCTGTGCGTCCAGGTCGTCGTCGTGGCCACCTGGAAGCTGCTCGACCTGGTCAAGGACGACCGCATCTTCAGCGACCACGCCCTGCGGTGGGTGGACGCGATCGTGTGGGCCATCGCCGCCGGCTGGGTGACGTTCACCGCCGTGTTCCTCTTCGTCGGCTTCAGCGGGGGCGGGCCCGGCAACCTGCTGCTGATGTTCCTGGTGCTGATCGGCATCACCGTGCTGGGGCTGCTGATGGTCGTGATGCGGGCGCTGCTGCGGCAGGCCACCACGCTGCGCGACGACCTGGAGTCGGTGATCTGATGCCGATCGTCGTGCGCATCGACGTCGAGCTGGCCAAGCGCAAGATGAGCGTCGGCGAGTTCGCCGAGCGCGTCGGGCTCACGCCGGCCAACGTCGCCGTGCTGAAGAACGGCCGCGCCAAGGCCGTGCGCTTCAGCACCCTGGAGGCCATGTGCCGGGTCCTGGAGTGCCAGCCCGGCGACCTGCTGGAGTGGGTGGACGACGGCGAGGAGCCCGACGGGGACGGGGTCCACGAGGTCCGCGGGGAAGGGGTCGGCCGGTGATCCGGGTCCGCGGGTTGACCAGGCGCTACGGCGCCGTCCTCGCCGTCGACGACCTGGGGTTCGACGTCGAGCCGGGCAAGGTCACCGGGTTCCTCGGGCCGAACGGCGCCGGCAAGTCCACGACCATGCGGATCGTGCTCGGCCTCGACCGGCCCACGTCCGGGACGGCGCTGGTGAACGGCCGGCCGTGCGCGGCGTTCGCCGAACCGCTCCGGGAGGTCGGCGCGCTGCTCGACCCCGGCGCGGCGCACCCCGGTCGCACGGGGCGCGGCCACCTCCTCGTGGCCGCCCGGTCGAACGGCATCCCGCGCCGCCGGGTGGAGGAGGTGCTCGGGGAGGTCGGGCTCGACCGCGCCGCCGGCCGCCGGATCAAGGGCTACTCGCTCGGGATGCGGCAGCGCCTGGGCATCGCGGCGGCGCTGCTCGGCGACCCCGGCGTGCTGCTGTTCGACGAACCGGTCAACGGGCTGGACCTCGACGGGGTCCGGTGGGCCCGCGCGCTGCTGCGCCGGCTCGCCGACGAGGGGCGCACCGTGCTGGTCTCCAGCCACCTGCTGAGCGAGGTGGAGCAGGTCGCGGACCGCCTGGTCGTCATCGGGCGCGGCCGGCTGATCGCCGACGCGACGACGGAGGAGGTGCTGACCGGGCTGGGGCACGTCCGCGTGCGCGTCCGCAGCTCGGCACCGGACCGGCTCCTCGCCGCGCTCCGGGACGCGGGCTTCGAGGCCCACCGGGTCGACGACCGCGAGGTGCTGGTCGAGAACGCCGGCGCCGAGGAGGTGGGCGAGCTCGCGCACGCCCGGGACGTCCCGCTGCACCACCTCTCCGAGGTGCGCGGCTCACTGGAGGACGCCTACGTGGAACTGACCGGGGGCAGTGTCGAGCACCGCGCCCGCGAGACCGCCGGGGTGGCGCGGTGACCGCCGCGCGGACCGTCCACACCGGACGGGTGTTCGCCCGCGCGTGCGCCGCCGAGTGGACGCGCCTGTGGACGGTCCGGGCCACGTGGTGGTTCCTGGCCGCGGCGGCGGTGACGATGGTGGGGATCGGCGCGGTCGCCGCACTGGAGGCGGCGGCCGACCCGGGCACGCCGCCCGGCGGCTCGGCGTGGGCGATGGCGTCCGTCCCCGCGCTGCCGGGGCAGTTCGCGCTGCTCGCGCTCGCGCTGAGCGCGGTGACGTCCGACTACGCGACCGGCGGGATCGTGCCGACCCTCCAGTGGACGCCGCGGCGCGGGGTGCTCCTGCTCGCCCGCACGACCGTGGCGGTGGGCGTGGCCTCGGTGCTCGGGGTGCTGCTGGCGACCGCCGCCGCGCTCACCGCGTTCGTCGCGGCCGGTCCGCTGCTCGGCCTCGCCGCCGACCGGGGGGTGGAGGTGCTCGCCACCGTCGCCTTCGTCTTCGCGGCCGGCGGGGTCCTCGCGGTGGGGCTCGGGTTCCTGCTGCGCAGCACCCCGGGCACGCTGGTCGCGGTGTTCCTGCTGATGCTCGTGCTGCCGCTGATGCTGCCGAACTTCGGGTTCGCCTGGACCTCCGCGCTCGCCGAGGTCCTGCCCGGTTCGGGTGCGGCGTTCCTGCTGCTCGGGGAGGTGCCCGGGATGACGCGGACCTCCTCGGTGGTCACCCTGCTGGCGTGGGCGGGCGGCGCGCTGCTGCTCGGGTGGCTGCGGCTGGCGCGCGACGACGCCGACCGCTGACCCACCGCCGGGTGCGGCACCACTCCGCGGTGCCGCACCCGGTGGCGGTCACAGCAGGGACACCGCCTTGTCCAGGCCCGGGTCGCGGCCGGCGGACAGGTCGGCCGCGGTGAGGGGCGCGTGGTGGTCGGGCGCGACGCCGACGGTGTCCACGACCTCCCTGTCCGCGCCGATCTCGTGCAGCTTCGGCAGGGCCAGGACCGTCCCGTTGTCCAGCAGGTACGGCTGGGCGGGGCCGGAGACCGCGCCCGCGGTGCGCGTGCCGACCAGCGCGCCCAGCCCCAGGTCCTTGACCGCGGCGGCGAACGAGTCGCACGCCGACGCGCAGCGCCGGTCGGTGAGCGCGACGAACGGCACGCCCAGCAGCTCCACCGAGTCGTCGGTGCGGTTGGGCGCGCAGCGGCCCTTCACGTCGCACCAGTAGCTGGTGGTCCTGCCGTGCGCGAGCGCGCCGAGCATCCTGGCGACGGCCACCGGGCTGCCGCCCCCGTTGCCCCGCAGGTCCAGGACCACGCCGCGCAGCGCGGTCGTCGCGCGCAGCTCGGCGACGGCCGCGAGCACCCGGTCGACCAGCTCCGGGGCGAAGCCCGGCAGCGTCACGTGGGCGACGTCGCCGTCGACGAGCCGCGCCCGGACCTCCCGCGGCGGGAACGGGTAGGGCGTGGCGGTCACGGTCGCGGTGAGCACCTCGCCGGTGGCGGGGCGGCGCGCGGTGATCGTGGCCGTCGAGCCGACCTCGGCCCGGGTGAGCCACGCCAGCGCGCCGCCGGTGAGGACGCCGTTCACGAACAGCGGCACGCCGTTGACGGCCTGGACCTCGTCACCCGGCCGGAGGCCGGCGGTGTCGGCGGGGCTGCCGGGGGCGATGTCGGTGACGTGGGCCGGGTCGCCCGCCACCGGATCGACGTCGCCGGGGCCGACGAGCACGGACAGGGACAGGCCGTAGGGGTTGGGGGTGAACCCGCCGACCCACCGCGCGTGGTTGTCGTCCAGCGCGTCCACCACGGCCCGGATCGCGGCGGTGGCGATCGCCGCGCGGGCGTCGTCGTCCGGCAGCGCGTCCGCGATCCGCCGGTACACCTTCGCGAACGCGGTCCAGTCCGCGTCCCGCCGGCCGGTGAGGGCGGGCAGGGTGGCGTCGGGCCGGTCGAGGCCGCGGCGTTGCAGCTCCTGCGTGAGCGCGGCGAACGCGGGCACGAGCAGCGCGCGGCTGTCGAGCACCGGGCCGCTGTAGTGGTTGTCGAAGACGCACCGGTACACCTGGCCGACCGTGGTGGCCGTGGGCGGTGTCGGCGTCGGTGGTCGCGGCCCCGGCGTGGGGCTGGTGCAGGCCGGTGGCCGTTCGGCCGACGAGGTGTCCGCGGTGCCGTCCACCGCGCCGGCGAGCGCGGTCACGGCGGCCAGCACGGCGGCGGTGATCGGGCGCCATCTGCGTGTCACGGGAGTTCCCCCTCAGGTCGTGGGCAGGGGGCGAGTTCTACGCGGCGGGCGGTGTCGGCGGGGTATCGGTCGCGACGAGACGCCGGCGAAACCGGCGGCCGGCGATACTGGCGCGCGTGCGGGTTCTGGTGGTCGAGGACGACGAGGAGACGGCCCACGCGGTGGCGACCGGGCTGCGGCGGGCGCGCATGGCGGTCGACGTGGCGCTGGACGGGACCAGCGGGCTGGAACGGGCGCTGTGCACCGACTACGACGTGGTCGTGCTGGACCGGGACCTGCCCGGCACGCACGGCGACGACGTGTGCGCCGAGCTGATCGCGGCCGGCCGCCGCAGCCGGGTCCTGATGCTGACCGCGGCGGCCACCACCGAGGACCTGGTCGACGGGCTCGGCCTCGGCGCGGACGACTACCTGCCCAAGCCGTTCGACTTCCGGGCGCTCGTGGCGCGGGTGGTGGCGCTGGCGAGGCGGGCGCACCCGGCCGTGCCGCCGGTGCTGCGCAGCGGCGACCTGGTGGTCGACACCGCGCGCCGCCGGGCGACCCGCGGCGACCGGCTGCTGGAGCTGGCGCCGAAGGAGTTCGGCGTGCTCGAACTGCTGCTGGCCGCGGGCGGGCGGGTGGTGTCGGCGGAGGAGCTGCTGGAACGGGTGTGGGACGAGGCGGCCGACCCGTTCACCAACGCCGTGAAGATCACGGTCAGCAGGCTGCGCGCCAAGCTCGGCGACCCGCCCGTGGTCGAGACCGTCGCGCGCAGCGGGTACCGGGTCTGATGCGCCGGACCGTGCGGCTGCGGCTGACCCTGCTCTACGGCGCGCTGTTCCTGCTCTGCGGCGCGGCGGCGCTGGCGGTCACGTACTTCCTGGTGCGGCACGCGGTGACGCCGACGGGCGACGTGCGGCTGTTCCACCCCCGGCTGCCCGGCGAGCGCGGGCCGCTGCCCCCGGTCGAGGCCGAGCAGGTCGTCCTCCAGGCGGAGGAGGCGCTGGCCGCGCAGCGCCGGGACGTGCTCGACCAGCTCCTGGTCCAGTCCGGGGTCGCGCTCGCCATGATGGTGGTGCTCGTCCTCGCGCTCAGCTGGTGGGTGGCGGGCCGCGTGCTGCGCAGGCTCCGCGCGGTCACCGCGGCCGCGCGGGAGATCTCGGCGACCAACCTGCACCGGCGGCTCGCCCTGGCCGGCCCGGACGACGAGCTGAAGGAGCTGGGCGACACGGTCGACGAGCTGCTCGGCCGGCTGGAGGCGTCGTTCGGGGCGCAGCGCCGGTTCGTGGCCACCGCGTCGCACGAGCTGCGCACCCCGCTCGCCCGGCAGCGCGCCATCGGCCAGGTGGCGCTGGACGACCCCGACGCGACGGTGGGGTCCCTGCGCGCGGCGCACGAACGGGTCCTCGCCGCGGGCGCGCAGCAGGAGCGGCTGATCGAGGCCATGCTCACCCTGGCCCGGGGTCAGGCGGGCCTCGACGTCCGGCACCCGTTCGACCTCGCCGAGGTGGTGACCGAGGTGGTCGACGCGCGCCCGCCGGCGGACGTGGTGCTGCGGGTGTCGGTCGGGCCGTGCCCCGTGTCCGGGCACCGCGCGCTCGCCGAGCGGCTCGTCGCGAACCTGGTGGACAACGCGGTCCGGCACAACGTGCCCGGCGGGTGGGTCGAGGTGTCGTGCGGCGCGGGCGCGCTGACGGTGACCAACACCGGCCCGGTCGTGCCGGGGGACGAGGTGGAACGGCTGTTCCAGCCCTTCCACCGGGCCGGGCGGGCCAGGACCGGGCACGGCCCGGGGCTCGGGTTGTCGATCGTGCGGGCGATCGCGACCGCGCACGGCGCGCGGGTCACTGCGACGCCGAGGCGGGAGGGCGGCCTGGCCGTCGCGGTCGCGTTCACCTGACGCGCGTCAGCTCCGGTGGGCCGCCTCGAACGCGTCGATGACACCGGCCGGGATGCGGCCGCGGTCGGCCAGGTCGTGGCCGTTCTTCCGCGCCCACTCGCGGATCGCCTTGGTCTGCTCCTTGTTCCTGGCCTCCGAACCGGGGCGGCGGACCGGTGCCCCGGCGACCGCCCGCTTCGGGCGACCGCCCAACTTCCGCGCCCCGGCGACGAAGTCGGCCAGGGCGTCGCGGAGCCGGTCGGCGTTCTGCGGGCGGAGGTCGATCTCGTAGGAGACGCCGTCGAGGCCGAAGGACACCGTCTGTCCGTCCTCGGCCGGGGTGCCGTCGAGGTCGTCGATGAGCTGGACGAGCACTTTCTGAGCCACGGACACCTCACTGGTGATCAGCGTTGCGGTGAAGGCGGCAGCCTACAAGACCGACTTCGCACGCGCTGCGACTTGCCCGCACGACGCGCGTTTTACCGGATTTCCCGGGTGCGGCGCGGCGGCGCGTGGCCACCGCGCCGCGCCCGGGGCTGATCAGCCGACCACGCAGGACAGGGTGGGGGCCCCGGGCGTCCCGGTGGTGGAGCCGAGGAACCCGAACGAGGTGGTGCCGCCGGCCGCGACCGCGCCGTTGTGCGAGGCGTTGCGCGCGGTGACCGTCGTCCCCTGGGTGGTGAGGGTCGCGTTCCACGCCTGGGTGATCGTCTCCCCGGCGGGCGCGGTCCAGGACACGGTCCAGTTGGTGATCGCCGTGCTGCCCGCGGTCACCCGCACCTCGCCCTGGAACCCGCCGGACCACCTGTTGGTCACCAGGTACGCCGCCGTGCAGCGGGCCGGACCGGGCGGGGGAGTGGTGGTCGTGGTCGTCGTGGTGGTGGTGGTGGTCGTCGTCGTGCTGGTGCTGGTGGTGGTGCTGGTCGGGCCGCCCCAGCCGGCGGTCGAGTCCAGCCAGGCGCTGCGCCGCTGCATCCAGTCCCGCATGGCCTGGACCTGGCCCTGCCACGTGGGGGCGGTCGGGGTCCGGAAGAAGCCGACCGTGGCGGAGGAGAGGTTGGGCCAGCGCTGGAAGTTGCGCTGCGCGCCGTTGGTCAGCGGCCTGGTGAGGGTGTCGACCCTGCTCTGCACGGAGGCGTCCGAGAGCGGGCCGCGGCGCAGGGACTGCCAGCGCGACTTGACCTGGTCGACGAACGCCGGGTCGCGCAGCAGCTGGGGGACCCAGTCGTTGGCCACCGGCTGCCGGGTCTGCTGGTGCTGCCAGCCCGCGACCTGGTCGTTCTGGAAGAACCCGCCCACGCCGAAGGTGAGGTCGAAGTCCCACAGCGGCCCGGCGACGATCTTGCCGTCGCGGTCCTTGTGGAAGTGGGCGCTGCGGATGTAGGCGTCCATGCTGCGGCTCAGCTCGTTGAGGATGAGGTGGTCGACGAACGAGCCGACGTCGATGTACTTCCGGTAGCCGGTGACCGGGTCGGCGAAGTTCGACGCCCGCAGCACGTCGTGGAACTCCTGGACGTGGCCGCGCAACCAGTCGCGCTGGGCGGGTTGCAGCGGGTCGGGGTCGATGACCTCCAGGTAGTTCCAGCAGGTGGCCGCGGGCCCGGTGCACGGCAGCGTCGGCTCCTCGGCGGCCATCCACTCGAACTTGAAGATGTACCCGCCCGAGATGCGCGGCAGCGTGGTGTCGTCCTCCTTGAGCTTCTTGAGGTCGAGCCGGTCCTTGGAGTTCTTGATCGTCTCGACGAGCATGTAGACGCCCATGTAGTCCTCGGCGCCCACCGGCGTGGCGTCGGTGTTGAGGTAGAACTCCGCGAACGCGTACCGGGGCGCCTTGAGCCCCATCTCCCGCCCGAGGTCGTAGACGAGGGCGTCCCGGACCAGCGCCTTGTCGGTGAACGGCCCGCGCAGCACCCAGTCGGAGTCGGCGGGCATCCCCAGCACCGGGTAGTCCGCGTCGTCGTCCGCGTTGTCCCGGAACTCCACCCGGTACGGCGCCTTCTCGAACGACGCCGACGACTGCCCGCGCAGCTTGAAGCCGGCGCGGGTGGCGACCGCCGGGGTCGCGGCCAGCGACGTCGTCCCGCCGGGGGCGGGCTGGAAGATCGTGGTGGCGGCGTCGAAGTACTCCCGCTGGGGCTTGCCCGCGCCGTAGGAGTCGATCACGACCACCGGCAGGTCGTGGGCGGTCGTGGCGGCGGCGCGGGCGGTGTACATGGCCGTGCCGGGCGCGCCGGACGCCGTCTGCCCGACGAACGCCTGCGCGCGCAGCTGGGTCGTGCGGGTGAACGTCAGCGGCGTGCCCGGGTACACCGCGGACTGCGCGGTCGGCAGCCTGCCGTCGGTGGTGTAGCGGACCTGGGCCCCGGTGATCGCGGTGCCCAGCGACACCGACACCTGGCCCTGGAAGGTGCCGCTGGGCACGGAGAACGTGATGTCCCCGACCAGGTCGTCCGCCGCCGCCTCGGCCGCCGCGGTGTCGGCGGCGGCGGTGTTCGCGGGGGCCGCCTGCGGTGCGGCCGGCTCGGCGCCCGCCGACAGCGGCACCAGCAACGCGGTGAGGAGCACGGCGGCGACCGCGACCCCGGTGGTGCGGTGGGTCGCCGCGGCTCCGTTGCTGCGGGTGGTCAAGCGCACGATGCCTCCTGTTCGGGACGGTGGGAGAGGGCGAGGGCGGGCGCGGTGTCGCGGAAGTGGCGGCGCAGGGTCCGCCGCCAGGGCGCGTCCGGCAGGTCGAGGCGGAGGGCCGCCAGACCGGTGGCGTACTTGGAGATGCGGACGGGGCGCACCCCGCGCTGCCACAGCACCCGGTCGACCTGGGTGGCGGCGGACGGGGACTTGGTCTCGACGACGGCGAGGCCGCGCAGGCGCAGTTCCGAGTCGGCGTCCCGCCAGCTCAGGTCGGTGTCGATGGTGACCCGGCCGGCGGCGTCCGGCAGGAGCAGCGTGGCGCGGCGGTAGTCGGTGACCAGGACCGGGTCGAGCGGGCTGCCGGTGGTGGGGCCGATCGACTCGCGGGCGAGGGTCTCCTCGACGAAGTCCCGCCCCGGGTGCACGGTGCCGCAGTCGCGCGGGTGGTACGGCAGCCGGTGCTTGGTGATGCTGCCCCGCGCCCCGCTGATCTTGACCTCCAGCCAGCACTGGGCGGAGTCGAGGTACGTGCGGGTGCGCACCTTGAATCGCCGCCGCCTGCGGTACGCCGCGCAGTGGTAGCTGGTCAGGCGCGGGGTGTCGAAGTACACCGACTCGTAGTGGAACGTGCGCCGGCCGTCGACCTCCAGCACCCTGGTGCCCGGCGCCAGCTCCGCCAGCAGGCGGGGCAGCGCGTCCTCCGGGACGACGTACTTCCGGTCGACCCTCGTCTGGAGGGCGGCGCGGTCGATCAGCTCGGCCAGCCCGACCGGGGCCGGCCGGGCCAGGGCGTGGGCGAGGGACGTCGTGGTCACCGGCGCACCCCCGTCCGGGCGGGCGCGCCGGTCGCGGTGACCAGGCCGCGCGTGGTCACCGCGTACCGGACGTCGACGACGGTGGTCTCGTTGACCAGGTCGAGCCGCTGCACGGTGGCGGTGTGCACCCGTGCGTCGAGCAGCTGCTCCAGTTGGGCGACGAGCGCGACCTGGTCGGTGACGGCCGAGTCGAGGACCAGGACCTGGTGCCGGTAGTCGCGGAACAGCCGCCGGTGGTCGCCGAGGAACATCACCGCGAGGATGAGGCCCATCAGGCCGCCGTTGAGCCACGGCGAGCTGGTGCTCAGCGCGCCGAGGAGACCCAGGGCGAGGGCGGAGAAGTAGTACGCGACCTCGTGCTGGTCGAGCTCGGTCGAGCGCAGCCGGATGATCGACAGCACGCCGAACAGCGCCATCCCCAGGCCGAGCCCCGCGCCCACCTCGCTCGTGCTCAGCGCGCTCGCCACGGCGAGGACGCCGATGTTCACGCCCAGGTAGGCGACGACCAGGTCGCGCCGGCGGTGCCGGGGGAAGTAGAGACCGAACACGAGCAACACCACTGCGCAGATGTCGACCGCGAACAAGACGAGCTGGGACATCTCGTGCGTCCTCCTGAGCCACTGCCGGGTTGGCGGGCACCGCCCGCTTCTTGGCGGGGGTCTGCGGGGACGGTCGCCGAAACTTTCGGTTGTTAAAGTAAACTTTCGGGAACTCTGTGGAAACGATAGGCCGCATCGCGGTGTCACGTCAATGAACCTGACCGATGACTCTGCGTATTGAAACGCCCGTCCTTCGCTGGTCGGAGTCGATCAAGCAAGGTTTTCGCCCGTGCTCGGCGACGGTGCACGTCGGGGCGGGCCATCCGCGGACGGTCTCGAAAGTTGCGCAACTTCCAGCTATGTCGCCCCGCGCCAGAAGGCCCAGGTGAGCGATGCTGTGGCGCACGTCTCACCTGGGTTCGGTGTATCAGCGGACGTGCCGCGCGCTCTGGTTCTGGTGTGCGGTTCCCACACGGGGTGGCATGACGCCCGACGTCCGGTTTGTCGGGGTCGTCCGTTCGGGTGCCGATCCGTGCGGGGAGCCGAAGTCCCGGTCCGACCGGCGGAACGGCGGCGCGGGCGGGGCGTCAAGGGGAAGGACGCCCCTCCGGGCCGGAAGTGCTCCGAGTGGGCGAATCCGACAACGTCGGTTTGGCGTCCTGTCACCCGTTGGGGTGGGAATCGCCGCCGATCGCGTTGCCGGAACGTTCGTTGACGAGCGGGTCGGCCGTCGAGAAAGATGCACCGACCGGTTGTCCGCGGACTTTCCGGAAACTGACGTCACCGCTGCCCGCAGCGGTCTTGGTGTGGTACGGACCTGGAGGTCGATGTTTTTTGGGTATCTGCGGATATGGGGCGCGACTCGGCTGGTCGGTTCGGCCGGATCGTCTCGACTGGCGGTCCGGTGACCCCCGCGCCCGTATCCGTCCGGTGACCCTGAGCGATCTCGGGCGGTGGCAGTGCGGCCACCATTGTCCGGTGGACCCGTGTCGGGTCGGATGAGCAGTGTCGATTTTCCGTGCCCGGGGGTGAATGTCCGGGCAGCCGTCCAGGGACCCGCCGACCGCGCCGCCGCGGCCTGCGGGTGTTCCGCAACCCCCCGCCGCGTGTTGCTGAAGATGGAAGGCTCAACGTGAGCAACGAAGTGCACGACCACCCGGCCGGGGCGCACCCGGACCTCGCGCCGGTCTCGGTACTGCCGTTCCGGGCCCGGCCCGCCGGCCGGGGAACGTTCCCCGTCGCGTCCCCTGACCTGGCCTTGTGGAGCGGTTCGGCGACGTGGCGCTCCCTGCTGGACCGGGTCGCCCTGCTCTCGACCCGCGAGCGCGAGGTGCTGCTGCTGCTCGGCGTGGGCGCCTCCAACCGCACGATCGCGAACCGGCTGGCCGTCTCCGAGCGCACGGTGAAGGCGCACGTCGCCCAGGTGATGGCCAAGCTCGTCGTCGAGTCGCGGTTGCAGGCCGGGCTCGTGTCGCTGGTGTTCCAGATGACCGGTGACGGGGTGCCGCCGGTCTCCTCGTCCATTTCCGGTGCGTCACCGCTCAGGCACGGTGAGTCCGCCTGACCGGCTTCGCTGTTTAATTCTTCAGTAGGTTCGCGGTTCCGTCGGTGAATATGACCGGCCGGTGCCGCGCGCCCTGTCGCGCGCCGCGGACCGCCGCGGTGCCGATGTTTTTCGACACTGTCGCCACCCGAATTGGACCAAAGTCCAATTGAAGGACCGCCCGCTCGACCGGCAGGCTGGTCTTACGTTTGTGGAGTGGCGCTACCGGATGGGGGTCTCTTTGTCATGCGTTCATACGGGTCCTATATTGCCGGTGCAGATGTTCCCTCCGAATCCTGGGTCTACACGGTCCGGGCGTCCGCGCTCCTGGACGACTTCCTGCCGAACCTGAAGGTGAAGCGGGAACTCGAACGGGGCAAGCGCGACGACGGCGACTCGCACCCCGCCATCGCGGCCCGCTGTGCGCTGACGAGCGACGCCCACCTCCAGGAAGCCCTCGTGCGCGCCAAGGAGGCCGCGCCGGCGTGGGGCGCGTTCCCGCTGGAGACCCGCATGCGGCTCGGCGAGCGGGTGCACGAGGAGGTGCTGCGGCGGCGCGAGGAGTTCGTCGACGTCCTGGTCGCCGAGGGGCACCCGCGCCGGCTGGCCGAGTGGGAGATCGCCGGTGTCCTCCAGGGCACCGCGCCGGAGACGCTCGACCTGTGGCGCAGGCAGATGCGCGAGGAGCACCGGATCGGCCCGCGCCGACTGGTGCTGGTGCGCAAGCCCGACGGCGTCGTGGTGCTCAGCCCGCCGCAGAACGCGGCCGCGTCCAACTCGGTCCTCGGCGTCCCCGCCCTGGTCGCGGGCAACTCGCTGGTCGTGAAGGCGCCGCGCAGCTCGCCCTACGGCGTGATGTTCGTGTGGCGCGAGATCGTCGCCCCGATCCTGGACGAGCTCGGCGCGCCCCCCGGCACGCTCAGCCTCGTCTGCGGGATGCCCAACAAGATCATGAACCAGTGGCTGGAGAGCCCGCTGGTCGACGACATCTTCTTCTTCGGCGGCAGCGAGCGCGGCATCCAGCTCGGCCAGGACGCCGTGGCGCGCGGCAAGAAGCCCGTGCTGGAGCTGGCCGGCAACGACGGCTGCGTGGTCTGGAAGGACGCCGACCTCGACCTGGCCGCCGAGGCGCTCACCGAGAGCTTCTTCGGCTCCGGGCAGATCTGCATGGTGCCCAAGTACGCCGTCGTGCACCCCGAGGTCGCCGACCGGCTGCTGGCGCGGCTGGCCAGCCTCGCCGCGAAGATCCGGCCGGGCTACCCGGAGGACCCCGAGGTGCTGCTGTCGCCGGTCATGCGGACCGACGACTACTTCAACTACCTCAACGAGGCCACCGCCGCGGGCGCGACCGTCGTCACCGGCGGCCACCGCGTCGAGCTGGACGGCGCCGTGTCCGAGACCGGCCCGTTCCTCGCGCCCACCGTGCTGCGCGTCGACGGCCTCGCCGGGGCGCGCGACCTGGCGGCGGTCCGCGAGGAGACGTTCTTCCCGCTGCTCCCGGTCGTCGTGCCGTCGGCCGACGACGGCACCCTGCTCGACGAGGTGATCACCTTCCTGAACGGCAACAAGTACGGCCTGCGCAACTCGCTGTGGGCGACCGACCCCGACGTGATCGAGGCGGTGGCGGCCCGGGTGACCAACGGTGGCCTGCTCAAGGTCAACGACTCGCACATCGGCTTCGTGCCGTGCCTGTCGACGCACGGCGGCACCGGCCTGACCGGCGGCCCGTTCGGCGAGCTGAACTACCCGCTGCTGCGCACGTCGCACCTGCAGGGCATCAGCATCGCCGAGGGCGTGCAGCCGCGCGTCGCGGTGTTCGAGTCGGCGGCGTCGGCGGAGGTCGGGCGATGAGGCTGCTGAGCACCGAGCGCGAGACCTGCGACCGCTACCTGCCCGGCCTGGACGGCAAGCTCGCGTCCATCCCGTTCGCGGAGCTGGAGGCGCCGGGCGGCCCCGGCGTCGGCCTGTACCGCTCGGCCGGCGGCGCGGGGCTGCTCATCCCCACCGTGCACGGCGGCGGCGGCGCGACCGCGGTGGACGCCGTCCGGGTCACCCGCGCGATCGGCGCGCGCTCGCCGTCGCTGGCGGTCGCCACCACGATGCACCAGTTCTCGGTGGCCAGCCTGGTCGCGCTGGCCGGGTCCAGCACCGGCCTGGAGTGGATGCTGCTCGACGGCGTGGCCCGCGACCAGCGGCTCATGGCGTCCGGGTTCGCCGAGGGCCGCACCTCGTCGAGCATCCTCGCGCCGACCATGAAGGGCGTCTGGGACGGCGCGAACTGGCGGGTCAGCGGCCGCAAGCAGCCGTGCAGCCTGTCGCGGTCGATGGACCTGCTCACCGCGAGCGTCCTGCTGGAGCACCCGGAGGAGGGCACCCGGACGGGCATCGCGCTGATCCCCGCCGCCGCGCCCGGCATCACCGTCACCCCCTTCTGGGGGTCGTTCGCGCTGGCCGGCGCGGAGTCCGACTCGGTCGTCCTGGAGGACGTCGAGGTCCACCCGGACCTCATCGTCGAGCTGCGGACCGGCCTGGACGGCGAGCTGGACGACCTCCAGACGCTCGGCTTCGTCTGGTTCGAGCTGCTGGTGACCGCCTGCTACCTCGGCGTCGCGATGAACCTCGTCGAACGGGTCCTGCTCGCCGGCAAGGGCTCCGCGCACGAGCGCCTCGGGCTCGGCATGGCCGTCGAGGGCGCGGCCCTGGCGCTCGACGGCGCGGCCCGCAACCTCGACGACGGCGACGGCGGCAACGACGGCCTGGCCCGCGCCCTGATCACCCGGTTCACCGTCGCCGACACCGTCCGGTCCACCGCGGCGAAGGCGGTCGAGCTGCTGGGCGGCATGGCGTACGTCGGCTCGTCCGAGGTCGCCTACCTGTCCGCCGCCGTGCACGCGATCGGCTTCCACCCACCGTCCCGGAACAGCTCGGCCGACGCCCTCCTCGGGTGGTTCGCCGGCCGTCCGGTCGTCATCGACTGAAGACCGGAGGAGCAACCGTGACAGCCACCGTCGAGCAGGGGCTCGACTACCAGGGGGTCCTCGACCTCTACCGCCGCCACCTCTCGCGCGGCCGGGCCAAGATCTCCGAGGTCTTCGGCACGCAGATGGAGGTGGCCTCGCGCGGCGCGTGGATCGAGACCTCGGACGGCGGGCGCTACCTCAACGCGGGCGGCTACGGCGTCTTCATCCACGGCGCCCGGCACCCGCACGTCGAAGAGGCCGTCATCCGGCAGATCAGGTCCAACCCGATCGCCTCCCGCATCCTGCTGGAGCCGGAGGCCGCCCGGGCCGCCGAGGCGCTGGGCCGGGTCCTGCCGGACGGGCTCGCGCACGTGCACTTCGCGGGTTCCGGCACCGAGGCCACCGAGGCCGCGATCAAGCTCGCCCGCACGCTGGGCAGGCGCCGCCTGGTCTCCACGACCAACGGCTACCACGGCAAGACGCTCGGCGCGCTCTCCGTCACCGCCAACGACCTGTACCAGGACCCGTTCCGCCCGCTGCTGCCCGACACCAGCCACGTGCCGTTCGGCGACGCCGACGCCCTCGCCGCCGAGCTGGCGACCGGGCCGGAGGCGTGCGTCGTGCTGGAGCCGATCCAGGGCGAGGGCGGCGTGGTCGTGCCGCCCGAGGGCTACCTGCGCGACGTTCGGGCCATCTGCGACCAGCACGGCGCGCTGATGGTCCTCGACGAGATCCAGACCGGCATGGGCCGGCTCGGCACGTGGTGGGGCGCGGACCGCGAGGGCGTGACGCCGGACATCATGCTGGTGGGCAAGGGCCTGTCCGGCGGGATCGTCCCGGTGTCGGCGATGGTCGCCACGCCCTCGGTGTTCAAGGCGTTCGCCAAGGACCCGTTCATCCACACGTCGACGTTCTCCGGCGCGCCCATCGCGATGGCCGCCGCCCGCGCCGCCGTGGAGGCCGTCGAGCAGGACGGGCTGGTCCGGCGCGCGGCCGTGCTGGGCGACGTGCTGATCACCGCCATGCGGGAGGTCGTCGACCGGCGCTGCCCGCACCTGGTCCGCGAGGTCCGCGGCGTCGGCCTGCTCATCGGCGTCGACATGCGCGGCCCCGGCCTGGCCGGCGCGCTGCTGGCCGAGATGGTCGACCGCCACCTGATCGTGAACTACTCGCTCAACGCCGGTGCCGTGCTCCGGTTCACGCCGCCCGCGGTGATGACCGACGACGACGTCGACTTCCTGGTCTCCGCGTTCGACGGCGCCTGCGCCGAGCTCTCGGCGCGCTACCCCACCGCCGATTCCACAGGAGCAAGCTGACGTGCGCCACGTAGAGATCCACGCCCTCGTCCGCGGTGTCGACGCCGGCACCGTCTTCGACACCCTGGCGGACTTCCGCCACTACGCCGAACTGGTGGACGTCGTCCGCTCGGTCGAGATGGACCGGCCGGGCGACGGCACCGCCCGCAGCCACTGGGTCGTCGAGTTCCGCAACGGCCTGCTCCAGTGGACCGAGGACGACTGGTTCCGCCGCGACGAACTGCGGCTCGACTTCAACCAGACCGACGGCGACTTCGACGAGTTCCACGGCGGCTGGGTGCTCGAACCCACGCCCGAGGGCGTGAAGACGGCGCTCATCGCCGACTTCGACTTCGGCGTGCCGTCGCTGGCCAGCATCGTCGAGCCGGTCGCCGAGCGCGTGCTGACCGACGTCGTGCAGCTGATCCTGCTCGGCCTCTTCGGCGACGCCGTGCAGTTCCCCGAGGGCACCGTCGTCCCGCAACGCGAGATCCGCCGGCCCCAGGCCGTCGCCGGCGTCTGACCGACCAACCCCAGGAGGAGTGAGACCATGGGCAACGCCCGCGACCTCTACCACGCCCACGCCGCGCCGAACACGGTGCCCGAGGGCAAGCTGCTGACCGACCTGTCGCCCGGGCAGCTGTTCCGCGCCGGCCAGATCTCGCTGGCCCCGTCCACGCTGTCGCGCAAGCGGCTGCCGGTGAAGCTGAACCTGGACGAGTTCCGCTCGCCGGAGTTCCACTACGACACCGACTCCGCCGAGCGCTGGCAGAAGCTGCTGGAGGACGTGCCGCTCAACGGCGACGGCGTCCGCTGGATCCACGAGGACGACGCGGTGCTGTTCTACGGCATCCGCCACTTCGAGATGGACTACGACGAGTTCGTCTCCCGCGTGGACGTCAGCCGCGTCGGCGACTGCTTCCGGGACGTGCTGGGCATCAACACCCAGGTCCTCCAGCGCGACGCGGCCGGCCGGCCGACGCTCCAGGTCGAGCGGATCGCCGCGCTGGCCCAGCCGCGCTACACGGCGTTCCTCGGCAAGGACGAGCTGGACGTCTACAAGCTGGAGCACATGACCTACGAGAAGGACGAGGTCCGCAACTGGATGCGGACCGTGTGCAGCCCCAACGCGTCCACCTCGGCCGACGACGGCTACCTCGGCTTCCGCCGCGCCGCGGGCGGCGGCACCGACATCGTGTTCGTGGCCCGCCAGGCGTTCCCGCGCCCGCGCGTCATGGTGGCCCTGCGGCTGGACCGCTGGGTGTGGTTCCGCACCATGCTCACCGAGTCCGCGTACATGAACTTCTGGAACGACACGGTCGACAACATCATCTCCCGCTACGAGGGCCAGGAGATCGGGATCGGCCGCCCCAACCGGGGCAAGGGGTCGTCCAAGCGCGTCGTCGGCGCCCTGGCCGCCGCCGCCGCCACCGCCCTCTTCCTGCGAAACCGCAGCCGCCGGGCGAAGAAGCGCCGCTGAGCGACTCCCACCGGCGACGAGAGAGGAGGGGTCCTGATGGAGTACCCGTACGCGTTCCACATCGCTCTCGACGGCAACGGCCTCAACGGGTTGGAGGGACGGGCCGGGGTCTGCATCTTCCGGTACGACCCCGCGACCGGTCGGTACGCCTACGACGTCGAGTACTACGACGGGATGGCGGGCGGCCACGCGGTCAGCGTGAGCCCGGACCGGCGGGTCGGCTTCCTCGGCAGCACCGGCCAGCACCTGATGTTCTACGACACCGCGACGGCCGAGGAGGTCCAGCGGATCTCCACCCTCCGGTTCGAGCCGACCGACTCGTCCATCAAGGGCAGCACGCACGTCGCCTGGATCAACGACACGCAGGCCGTCGCCGCCATGGGCGACGGCCTGTGGATGACCGACCTCCAGCGGCTGGACAAGGCCGAGCGGCTGGGCGACCACGGGGTGAAGCTCCCGCACGCCATGAAGACCACGGCGTCGGGGCGGTACCTGGTCTACGGCGGCATGGACCACCCCGGGCGCGGTGAGGCGTGCGAGGTCGGCATCTTCGACCTGCACACCCGCACCGCGCGCCGGGTGGAGCTGCCCGCGACCTGCTGGCACGTCGTCGCCCACCCCTCCGAGGACCGCTTCTACGCGCTGTCGTTCCGGGTCCGGCCGCAGGACGGGCGCGACTGGCACGAGTGGAGCATCGCCCAGTTCAAGGAGTACGCGTTCGAGATCGACGCGGAGACCGGCCAGGTGCTGCGGCACTGGTCGGCCGGTCACGACACGCCCGCGCACATCAACTCGGACGTGTGCATCTCCGACCGCGAGCTGATCTACTGCAACGGCGCCAGCGGCACCATCGTCATGATCGACCTGGCGAGCTTCACGTCGTTCCGGGTGCTCGACGAGCGGCCGAACCTGCGGGCGCAGCTGCGCGCGGGCCGCCAGGTGGCGCGCACCCTCGTGGACACCTTCAGCCGCGGCTCCGCCCTCACGCAGAGCCACCACTACCTGCGCGCGCTGCGGGTGGCCCGGGGTGCGATGGTGGACTCGGTGTACGCCTGCCAGCTCTCCGCCGACCAGTCCCTGCTGTTCACCGCCAACCGGGGGCTCAACCAGATCACCGTGTACGACTACCCGGAGAACACCGTCCGGCTCCGGGTGCGCATGCCGGAGCTGCAGGAGTTCGACAACGGCCTGCGCTGGTGGAGCGATCCCCGGCTCGGCTTCCACCACAGCACGCTGATCAGCCCGCCGGCGGCGGCGAAGGAACCACCGGCGCCGGCGGCCCCGCCCGCGCGCCCGCAGCGGCAACCGCGGGCGCGCACCAAGGTCCGCCCCCGCTAGCGGACCGCACGGCACCAGCGAAACCGCCCGCCCGAACCAGGAGTCCCGTTGGACCGCCTCACCGACTTCCTCTTCCGGAACAGCAAGCTCGTCCTGGTCGGCTGGGTGCTGCTGGCCGTCGTCGGCGGGTTCTTCGCCCTCGGGCTGGAGGGCCGCGCCGTGCCCGGCGGCGAGGCGTCGGGGTCCAGCCAGGCCGAGGCGGTGGCGCGCGAGCTGGGCGCCAACGGCGTGCCGTCGCTGTTCGTGGTGGTGACCGGCCGGCCGGCGGAGGGCGGCGCGGCGGCGCTGGAGCCGATCACCTCGGCCATCTCGGCCACCGAGGGGGTCCGCGAGGTCGCGCCGCTGCCGCTGCCGCCGCCCGCGGCGGGGTCCGGGCCGATCGCGGTCCTGGGCATCTCCGCCGAGGGCGGCGTGGACGGCTCGATCGACGTGGCGAACGAGCTGCTCGACGCCGGGCTGACCGCCGAGGGCGGCGAGGTGTTCCTCGGCGGCTACGGCGCCCACCGCGAGGAGCTGGTCCAGCTCTCCCGCAGCGACCTGTTGCGGGCCGAGCAGGTGGGCCTGCCCATCGTCCTGGTCGTCCTGCTGCTCACCTTCGGCGCGCTGTGGGCGACCGTCGTACCGCTCGTCATCGGCCTGTCCGCGCTGGTCGGCGGGCTGGGCGCGGCGGGCGCGCTGGCGTACGGCATCCCGTTCTCGGAGTACGTGACGAACGCGGCGTCGATGGTGGGCCTCGCGCTCGCCGTCGACTACGCGATGTTCCTCGTGCAGCGGGTGCGCGAGTCGGTGCTGCGCGGGGTGGGCGTGGACGACGCCATCCGGAACGCCATGCGCACCACCGGCACGGCCATCGCCTGGTCCGGGCTCACCGTCGTGGTGGCCGAGGCGACCATGTTCCTGGTCGACTCGCGGGCGATCCGCACCGCGGGGCTCGGCATGATCCTGGTGACGGTGGCGGCGATCGTGGCCGCCCTCTTCGGCGCCCCGATCGTGCTGCGGATGCTGGGCCTGCGCATCCTGCGCAAGAAGGACCGGCAGCGGCTGGTCGAGTCCGGCGGGGCCGTGGTCGTGGACGCCGAGCTGTCCGGTTCCTGGGCCCGCTGGGGCAAGCGGGTGACCGACCGGCCCGGCCGCTGGCTGGTCGGCGCGACCGTGCTGCTGGCGTTGTTCTGCGTGCCCGCGCTGGACCTGGCCGACCGGGTCGACCTGCCGTCCGCGAGCGCGATGCCGCCGGACTCGCAGGTGCGGCAGGCGACCGAGACCGCCGCCGACGCCTACGGGGCGGGCGTGATCTCGCCCGTGGAGGTCGTCGTGCGGGCGACCGCCGGGACGGCGCGCACCCAGGCCGAGCGGGTGGCGCAGGTGCTGTCGGACGCGCCGGGGGTGCGCGCGGCCGTGCCCGTCGCGCTGGACCGCCCGGACGTCTACCGGGTGAGCGTCGCGACCGAGCACAGCCCGTCCGACGACCGCACCCACGACCTCGTGCGCAGCCTGCGCGACGGCGACCTGCGCGGGCGGCTCGACGGCGTCTCCTACGACGTGGGCGGCGAGACCGCCATGCGCGTCGACGCCACCGACGCGCTGTTCGCGAGCCTGCCGCTGATGCTGGCCGTGCTGCTCGGGCTGGTGCTGCTGCTGCTCGTGGTCGCCATGCGGTCGATCGTGCTGCCGATCAAGGCGGTCCTGCTCGTGGTGGTGTCGCTGGGCGCGAGCACCGGCGGCCTGCTGCTGCTGTCGACCACCGAGCTGGGCGCGTCGCTGATCGGCTGGTCCGACCCCGCCGACCTGCACCCGATCGTGCCCATCACCATCGTCGCCATCGTCATCGCGCTGTCCACGGACTACGAGGTCATCCTCATCTCCCGGATCGCCGAGCGGTACGCGGAGACGCGCGACAACACCGCCTCGATCATCGACGGCGTGGCGCGCACCGGCCGCGTGATCAGCAGCGCCGCGGCCATCATGATCGCGGTGTTCTTCGGGTTCGCGCTCTCGGACGTGACGCCGCTCAAGCAGCTCGGCGTGGGCCTGGCGTTCGCCGTGCTGATCGACGCCACGGTGGTCCGCGGCGTCCTGGTGCCCGCGAGCATGCAGCTCATGGGCCGCTGGAACTGGTGGTTCCCGGGTTCCGGGCGGCGTCCCGCGCCGCCGGTCGGGGAACGCCTGCCCGAGGTCGTGGGTGGCCGCGCGCCCTCCGACGACCTGTCCTGACACCCACTCACGAAAGGTCCCGGCACCGTGCCTTCAGTGCTCTCGGCCGTCGCCCGCGCGACGCGGATCGTCTTCGCCAAGCCCACGGTGGACCGGGTGGAGCCGTCCTTCGACATCGACCTCGGGCTGTACCACGAGGCCGACTACGAGAAGATCATCCCGCAGCTGGAGGACGTCGAGCGGCAGCTCGCGCAGGTGCCGCTCGACCGGCGCGGGATGCGCTGGGTGCACCAGGGCGACACCGTGCTGTTCTACGGCGAGCGCACGTTCGACGTGCCGTTCGAGGACTTCACCTCCCGGGTCGACATCAGCCACGTCGGGCGGTTCTACCGGGACTCCCTCGGCGTCACGACCCGCGTGGTGGCGCGGGACGGGCAGGGCCGGTCCGTGCACCAGGGCGTGCGCGTGGTCGCCCTGCCGCAGCCGAACTACGCCGCGTACTTCGGCAAGGACGACCTCGACGTCTACAAGCTGGAGAAGGTCGACTACGGCCCCGACGAGCAGCGGGTGTGGATGCTCACCGTGCACAGCCCGAACGGCTCGGCGGTGTGCGACGACGGGTACACCTCGTTCACCCGCACCGCCGACGGCCGGGGCACCAGGGTGGCGTTCCTGGCGTGCCAGAACTTCCCGGTGCCGCCGCTGATGGCGCTGACCCGGGTGGACCGGTGGACCTGGTTCAAGACCCTGGTCACCGAGAGCGCCTACCGGCGGTTCTGCAACGCCATGATGGACGCGGTCCTGGCCTGCTACCACGGCAACGAGTTCCGCGTGGGCCGCGTGGCGCGGTAGCGGGCCGGGCCCGGCTCACCTCGACTGGAGCGCGTCCACGGCGACGGCCTGCGCGATCACCAGGCGGCGGTCCACGTGCGGGTCGGCGATCGTGATCAGGTAGTGGTCGCGCACCCAGGTCTTCTTCTCCACGCTGAACACCGGCTGCCCGCCGCGGGCGAAGTCGAAGTGGAAGCGGAACGGGAACGGGACGTTGTTGACGAACGGCAGGAAGCCCCACACCCGGCGCAGGATCGCGATGCCCGCGTTGCGCTCCCGCCCGGTGGCCGTCGGCGCGCCCGGCTGGTCCAGGTGCCAGGTGGAGTTGGTCAGGGACTTGCCGAAGTCCTTGCGGAACGAGCCGATGGACCGGCCGTCGCCGTCGGTCACGTCGTAGCCGCTGCCCAGGTCGATGACCTTGCGCGCGCGGAAGCCCGCCAGCACCTGCCCCTTGCCGGAGTCGGTGAAGATCGTCACCTGCTCCTTGAAGGCCATCCGCTTCTGCTCGACGAACGCCACGAGGTGACCCGGCTCGCCGCCGTTGTCGGCGAAGACCTCGTAGCGGTTCACCATCAAGGTGACCTTCTGGTGCATGTGCAGCACGTTCATCGACTGTGGGTGCATGGCCGTCCCCTGACTCCGGTGGTGACCGCAGTCTCTCACCCGACCGAGTGAAGATCACCTTTGGCCTGAACCGGCCGGCGCGCTGGCCGCCGTCGACGGCGCCGGGCGGGTCGGCGGCGGCCACGGCGACGACCGGGGACCCACGACCGACCCGAACGCGAGCCACCGGTTCGCGGTCGCCTGGGACACCCGCACCGGGGAGGTCGGCCTCACCGTGCAGCCCAGCACCATCGAGGGCGGGTGGGCCGTCGACGACATCGTGGTCGACGTCCGGGAGATCGGGGTCGGCCACGGCTACGTCCCCAACAGCTTCGAGGTGCGCGCGGCCGACCCGGGCGGCCTGTCCATCGACTACGACCTGCTCAACAGCGGCCTGCCGGGCGAGTTCGGGCAGGTCAACGGGAACGTGTCGGTGGTGCTGGACCCGGAGCGGGTCGAGGTGCGCAACCGGGGCGACGACTACCCGGCCGGCGAGTTCGTCCAGTACCGCGACAGCGGCACCCGCCTGCTGGGCAGCAAGGACATGGCGGCCACGCCGGCGGCAGGCGTTCGGCATCACCCGCCCGTTCCTGGACCCGGGCGCGACACCGGAGGGGTTCGACGTGGAGTTCGACCCGTTCCTGCACCAGCTGGACCGGCGACTGGCGGAAGGGGGCCGGTGATGGGCGACGACGTGTCCCTGGAACCCGTCGACCTGGTGGGCGCGATGCGCGTGCTCGCCGGCGAGGGGGAGACCTTCGGCGGCCGGCTCGCGGCGGCGTTCCGGCCGACCCACGGGCCGGCCGTCGAGTCCGTGAAGCAGGCCGCGGGGCTCGTCCCCGGCGCGTTCGGCGAGGCCGCCTCGGCGGGGGAGGTCTCCGCCGCCGAGCACGTCCGCGTGGGCGGCGCCGCCGGGCTGCAGTTCGAGGGGCTGAGGTTCGCAGGGCCGGGTCGGAGGGGCCGGGGTTGGAGGGGCCGGGGTCGGAAGGGCTGGGGTTCGCGGGGCCGGGACGGGCCGACCCGCCGCGCTGACCGGTCCTCGTCGACCGGGACAGCGCGGCGGGTCGGGGGTCTCGCGGGGCTCACCTCGCGGGGCTCACCCCACGGGGTGCGGCCTCACGGGGTGGCGCAGGAGACGGTCGGGGCCGCCCACTGGCCGTTGGCCATCACGGTGAAGCCGAACGTCGTGCTCGCGCCGGCCGCGAGGTTGCCGTTGCCGCTGGGCTTCACCGTCATCACGTTGCCGCTCGCGTCCCAGCTGGGCGTGCCGCTCCAGGTGGCCGTCACCCGCTGCGGCGACGTCACCGAGACGGTGGCGGTCCAGCTGCTGATCGCCGACGAGCCCGCCCGCACGGTCACCTCGCCGTTGAAGCGGTCGCCCCACTGCTGGGACGTCCGGTAGGTGGCGGTGCAGGAGCCGCCGCCCGGCTGCGTGGTCGTGGTGGTCGTGGGACCACCCGGGTTGTCGGTGGGCGCGACGGCGCGGCCGGTCGACGGGGAGATCATGCCCGCGCACAGGCCGCGGCTCGCCAGGTTCGCGGCGATCTGCGGGACGGCGTTGAGCGTCGTCTGGTAGCCGTCGTGCATCAGGATCACGCCGCCGTTCTGGAGCGTGGACGCCGCCTGCACGATGGCCGCCGTGCTCGCGCCGTTCCAGTCCTGCGAGTCGACGCTCCACAGCACCTCGGTGAGGCCGAACTGCGCCTGCACGGACTTCAGCGTGGCGTTGGTCTCGCCGTACGGCGGGCGGAACAGCTTCGGCGCCTCGCCCGTCGCCTGCTGGATCGCCTGCTGCGTCTGGGAGATCTCCGACGTCATCTGCGCCTGGCTCAGCTGGGTCATGTGCGGGTGGGACCAGCTGTGGTTGCCGACCCAGCCCACCTGCCGCTGCGCCTGCACCAGCGCGGTGTTGCCACCGATCTTGTTGCCCTGGTTGAAGAACGTCGCCCGCAGGCCCGCCGACCGCAGCGCGTTGATCAGCTGCGTGGTGCTGGTGCCGGGGCCGTCGTCGTAGGTCAGGCCCACGTAGCCGTTGGGGCAGTTGGGCGCCGGCTGGCCCGTCGTGGTGGTCGTGGTGGTGGTCGGGTTCGTGCCACCGCCCGCGTTGAGGGCGTTGAGGACCGAGGTGTACGCGGCCTTCTTGTTGCCGCTGCCGTCGAACAGCAGCGGGGTGCCGGAGGCGCGCCACGAGTCGGTGTCGCGGATGCCCCACACGGTGATGCCGGTGCAGCGGGCGACCGAGAGGCACGCCTGCACGACGCCCTGGTACTGCTGGGCCTGGCTGGAACCGGAGCCCTCGATGTCCAGCTCGGTGATCTGCACGTCCACGCCGAGGTCGGCGAAGTTCTGCAACGTGGTGTGGTAGTTGCTCGGCACCGGGTTGCCGCTGTTGAAGTGGGCCTGGAAGCCGACGCAGTCGATGGGCACGCCGCGCGACTTGAAGTCCTGCACCATGCGGTAGACGCCCTGGGTCTTGGCGTGCGACCAGTTGTCGGTGTTGTAGTCGTTGTAGCAGAGCTTCGCGCCCGGGTCCGCCGCCCGCGCCGCGCGGAACGCGGCCTCGATCCAGTCGTTGCCGGTGCGCTGGAGGTTGGAGTCGCGCCGGCCGCCGGAGCTGCCGTCCGCGAACGCCTCGTTGACGACGTCCCAGGCGTAGATCTTGCCCCGGTAGTACGTGGCGACCTGGGTGACGTGGTTGAGCATCGCCTGGCGCAGCGTGGAGCCCTCCATGGACTGCATCCAGCCGGGCTGCTGCGAGTGCCACGCCAGGGCGTGCCCGCGCACCCGCTTGCCCTGGCCGCGCGCCTGGTCGACGATCCGGTCGGCGTTGCCGTAGCTGAACTGGCCGCGCTGGGGTTCCGTCGCGTCCATCTTCATCTCGTTCTCGGCCGTGACCATGTCGAACTCGCGGTTCAGGATGCCCACGTAGGTCGAGTCCGAGAGCTTGTTCGCCGCGACCGCGGTGCCGAAGTACCGGCCCTTCTCCGCGGCCGACGCGGCCAGCGTGGTGCCGGCGCTGGCGATGCTCGGCAGCACCACGGCCGTCGCGGCGAGCAGGCCGACGACGCCGGCCACCACCGCGGCGCGGTTCGGCCCGCCCCGGTGCGCCGGCCTGCCGGCGGCGGTGACAGCAGTTCTGGACATCACTTCCTCCAAGGTGTCGTCACGGCACAGGGCGATTCGAAAGTTTCGATCGAACCGGGTGACGCTTTCGTAAACTAAGGGCCTGGTCGGAGGTCGTCAAGCACTTGCAATCACCTATAGAGACGCCAAAATGCCGGTACAGAGAGGTCAACTCGCTTCCGCAACTTACGAAAGTGTCGGCTCATGTCTTGCGGTAGCGAGGGCTGAAGTCACCACTCTTCGGCGCATCGACCGCCGCGTGGAGCGGGGGTAGCCTGCCGGGGAGGCCCGCGCCGGCGTAGGTCGGGCCCGGTGGCGTCCGGGGGGACTGCACGTGGTGGAGCGGACCGCGGTCGAGTACGCGCAGAACCTGCTCGGCACGGACGTGGCCGCGCCCCGGCTGTCCTGGGTGCTGCGGCCGTCCGTGCGGCAGACCGCCTACCAGGTCGTGGTGAGCGGGGTCTGGGACTCCGGCAAGGTCGAGTCCGACCGGACCACCGGCGTGCCCTACGGCGGGCCGCCCCTCGCGCCGCACACCCGCTACCACTGGCGGGTGCGGGTGTGGGACCAGCGCGGCCGGCCCTCGGCGTGGAGCGCGGAGCGCTGGTGGGAAACGGCTTTCCTCGGCACGCCGTGGGACGCGGAGTGGATCGGCGCGGGCGACGGGGAGTTCCCCGGCCTGGAGGCCGCGTCCTGGGTCTGGGCGCACGACGGGGAGTTCTCCCCGCCCGGCACGCGCTGGTTCCGGGCGGCCCTCGACGTGCCCGGCGCCGTGGCCCGCGCCCGCGTGGTCGCCACCGGCGACGACGACTTCGTGCTGCACCTGAACGGCGAACCGGTGCTGTGGAACGAGGAGCGGGTCGACGCCTGGAAGCACGGCCGCGGCGCGGTGGTCACCGAGCACGTCCGCCGCGCGGGCGGCCGGGTCGTGCTCGCGGCGGCCACCACGAACCGCGGTGACGGGCCCAACCCCGCCGGGCTGATCGCGCGGCTGGTGGTCGACCTCGTCGACGGCACCGCGCACGAGCTGGTGACCGGACCGGGGTGGCTGGCCGCCGACACCGAGCAGCCCGGCTGGCACGAGCCCGGGTTCGACGACTCGTCGTGGACGCCCGCGGCGGTGCTGGGCCCGTACGGCGCGCCGCCGTGGGGCGACGCCGTCTCGGTGGTCGTGGAGACGCCCGCGCCGGTCCTGCGCCGGGAGTTCCGGCTCGCCAAGCCCGTGGCGAGCGCCCGCCTGCACCTGTGCGGCCTGGCCTACCACGACGCGTGGCTGAACGGGGCCCGCGTCGGCGACCACGTCCTCGACCCCGGCTTCACCGACTACGACGTGACCGTCCTGCACGCCACCCACGACGTCACCCGGCAGCTCACCACCGGCGTGAACGCGCTGGAGGTGACGCTGGGCCGCGGGTTCTACGGGTTGACCACGCCGACCGCGTGGGGCCACGAGCACGCCACCTGGCGCGCCGAGCCGAAGCTGCTGGCGCAGCTCCTGGTGACCTTCCGCGACGGCACCAAGACCTCGATCGGCACCGGCACCGGGTGGCGGGTCGCGGACGGCCCGACCCGCACCGACTCGCTGTACGCGGGCGAGTCCCACGACGCCCGGCACGTGCCCCGGGACTGGCGCCCGGCGGTGGTCGTCGACCCGCCCCGGGGCGCGGTCCGGGCGCAGGCCCACCAGCCGGTGCGGGTGGTGGGCGACGTCCTGCCGGTGTCGGTCGCCCAACCGCGCCCGGGCGTCCACGTCGCCGACTTCGGCCGCACGTCGGCGGGCTGGACGAAGCTCACCGTCCGCGCGCCCGCCGGCACCGTCGTCCGCCTGGTCCACGGCGAGCAGCTGACCGACGACGGCACCGTCGCGACCGGCAACGCCCTGGTGCCCGGCCGCCACCAGACCGACGAGTACACCTGCTCCGGCCGGGGGACCGAGACGTGGGAACCCCGCTTCTCCTACAAGGGTTTCCGGTACGTCGAGGTCACCGGCCTGCCCCGGCCGCCCCGGCGCGGCGAGCTGGTGTGCCGGGTCGTGCACACCGACGTGCCCGCGATCGGGTCGTTCGGCTGCTCGGAGCCGTTCTTCGAGCAGCTGGAGCGGGCGATGCGGCGGACGCTGCTCAACAACCTGCACGGCATCCTCACCGACACGCCCACGTTCGAGAAGAACGGCTGGACGGGCGACGTGCAGCTGGGCGCGGGCGTGCTGATGCAGGCGTTCGCGGCGGAGCGGTTCCTCGCCAAGTGGCTCGGCGACCTCGCCGACAGCCAGGACGAGGCCGGTCGGCTGCCGGTGGTCGTGCCGACCGGCCGCTACGGCTACGCCGACGACGCCGCGCCCGCGCCGGAGTGGACCACGGTGTACCCGTACCTGGTCCGCGAGTTCCACCGGTACTACGGCGACGAGCGGGTCGTGGCCGACCACTGGCCGGGCGTCGTCCGCTACCTGGACTGGGAGGTCGCGCGGCTGGAGGGCGGCCTGGCGACCACCAGGCTGGGCGACTACCTGCCGCCGGGGTCGGGCGGCCTGCCGCCGGAGGACACCCGGCTGAGCGCGACGGCGTACCTGCACCGCGCCCTGCTGTGCGCGGCCGAGGTGGGCGACCTGCTGGGCGAGCACGACACCGCCGCGCACTACCGCTCGGTGGCCGACTCGTGCCGGGACGCGGTCAACGCCGCGTTCTTCGACGGCGCGCGGTACCGCACGGGGTGGAACGGGCGGTACAGCCAGACGTCCAACGCCCTGGCGCTGGAGTTCGGCCTGGTGCCGCCGGGCGCGGAGGGCGCGGTCGCGCAGGGGCTGGCGGACGACGTGCGCGCCCGCGACGACCACCTGGACACCGGCGCGCTGGGCACCAGCGTGCTGCTCCAGGCCCTGACCCGCCACGGTTTCCCGGAGGTGGCGCACGCGGTCGCCACCCAGCGGACCTACCCGAGCTGGGGGTTCTGGTTCGACCTCGGCGCCGACACCATGTGGGAGATGTGGGAGGAGCACTCCCGCTCGCGCGACCACTTCTTCAAGGGCGGCGTCGTGCAGTGGCTGTACGAGCACGTCGCGGGCCTGCGGCCGGGGGACGACGGCTACCGGGCGTTCACGATCCGGCCCGACGCGCGGGTCGGCGTCACGTGGGCGCGCAAGACCACCACCACCGTGCGCGGCGAGGCGTCGGTCGAGTGGTCGACCCGCGGCCCGGTGCTGGAGCTGGTCGCCGTGGTGCCGTCCGGGTCCACGGCCGAGGTGCACGTGCCGACCGGCGACCCGGGCGCGGTGACGGCGCAGGACGGCGCGGAGGCGGCCGGCGAGGAGCCGGGCTTCGCGGTGTACCGGGTGGGGCCGGGCCGGTGGCGGTTCGTGTCGCGGCTGTGAGCGCGGCTCAGGGCAGGGCGTAGCCGACCCCGCGCACGGTCCGCACGAGCGGCGGCGGGCCGAGCTTGTCGCGCAGCTGGGCGACGACCACGTCCAGGGCGTTCGACCTCGGCGGGACGACGGCGTCCCAGGCGGCGGCACAGGCTGCGCACCCGGGCGACCATCTCCACCACCGCGAACGGCTTCACCAGGTAGTCGTCGACGGCCACCAGGAGGTCGTCGTCCTCGGTGACCAGTACGCGCACGAGGAGCGACGGTAGCGGAACCCCGGCGGGGCGGCCCGTCGGTCGGCCCGCCCCGGTCCGCGTGTTCCGGCCGGCGTGTTCCGGTCAGCCGGCCCGGTCCACCAGCCGGCCGCGGTCGGCGGCCTTGGCCCCTGCCTGGAAGCGGCTGCGCGCGCCGAGCCGGTCCATCAGGTCGGACACCACGCGGCGCATCGTGCGCACGGAGATCCCGAGCCGCGCCCACCACGCGGCGGCGGCGACCCGGGCCGGGTCCTCCGGCGGCACGACCACCTCGGGCAGCGGCGCGGGCGGGCCGACCGCGAGCCCTTCGGTCACCGCGCGGTACGGGTCCACCAGGCCCGCGCCGTACGCGTCGCCGACACCGCCCGGCGCCGGACCGGCCGTGGCCAGGAGGCGGGCGACGACCTGCGGCGCGGTCAGCTCCGGCCACCTCGCCCGCACCAGGGCGGCCGTCGCGGACACGAACGGCGCGACGAAGCTCGTGCCGCTGCGCACGTCGTGCCCGCCGGCCCGCGCCGCCGCGACGATGTCCGCGCCCTGCTCGGCCGCGTACCAGATGCCCCGCGCCAGCACGACGGGGTCGAACGCGGCCGACCCGCCGCCCTCCGCGACGTCCCGCTCGGTCACCCGCACCGGCAGGACCCGCGCGCCGGGCGCGAGGCCCGCGAACCCGACGCCGTCGACCGGGTCGGCCGCGATCACGCTCGCCACCGCCGTGCCGTGCGACACGCAGTCGAAGTTCCCCGGCAGGTCGCCGACGAGGTCGAAGTCCTGGCCCGCCGGCACCTTCCCCGGCCTGCTCAGCTGCGGGTGGTCGGTGTCGACGCCCGAGTCGACCACGGCGACCAGCACCCCTCGCCCGTGCTGTGCGGCCACACCGACCTCGGCGCCAGCACCCGCTGCGCCCACGGCACCGGCGCGACGACCGGCCGCGCCGGCTCGGCGTTGCGGCACACCCCCGCCGGGGGCGCGCCCGCCTGCGGGAACGCCGCGCCCGCCTGTGGGAACGCCGCGCCCGCCTGCGGGAACACCGCGACCGTCGCCGGCGCCACCACCGCCCCGAACGCCGTCATCGAGCCCTCCGGCACCCGCCCACGCCGCGCACCTCCCCGATCCGCTCCCGTGAAGCCGCCAGTGTGGGCAGCGGGGACGCCCGGGGCCGGCCGCCGGCCACTTCCGGACAGCGGCCGGCGTCGCGGCTAGCGCGTGCCGCAGAGGGCGTGGTCGACCAGCGGGGCGACCGGGTCGTGCGGCGCGGGCGCGGTGCCCGGCGTCGGGACCATCGAGTCGGTGTTGATGGACACGGTGACCGCGCGGGCGCCGTCGTCGGTGACGCCGTTGCGGGTCTTGAAGCCCGGGATGTCACCGCCGTGCGACCAGTAGCCGCCGCACTCGTTGGGGATGAACATCAGGCCCAGGCCGTACCGCACGCCCGGCCACCCCTGCTCGAAGGCGGTCGCCGGGACGGTGCGCTTCATCTCGGCCAGCTGCGCCGGGCGCAGCACCCGGCCCGCCATGAGGGCCTTGAGGAAGCGGTTGCCGTCGTCGGTGGTGCTGATCATGTCGCCCGCCGCGCCGCCCCACGACGGGTTGTAGACGGTGACGTCGATCGCCTCGCCGTAGCGCGGGTCCGCCGGGTCGGCCTCCAGGCCCTTCTCGGGGAAGCGCTCGTACGCTGTGGCATGCGGTCGGGGGATGAACGGCGAGGTGTGCGGCAGGTGGGTATCCCGCAGGCGCAGCGGGTCGAGGATGCGCGTGCGCACCTCGTGCTGCCAGCTGCGGCCCGTCACCCGCTCGATGATCATGCCCGCCAGCGCGTAGCCGGTGTTGGAGTACAGCCACCGCTCGCCCGGCGGGAAGTCCGGCGCGACCCGCACGGCGAGGGACACGGCCTCCTCGGCGGTGACCGTGCGGAAGCGGTTGGCCTCGAACTCGCGGTCCTTGAAGACGAACGGCAGTTGCAGCACGTAGTTGTGCAGGCCGCTGGTGTGCTGGAGCAGCATCCGCACCGTGATCCGGCCGCCGTCGTTGCCGTTTCCCCGCACGACGCCCGGCAACCAGCGTTCGACGGTGTCGTCCAGCGACAGCCTGCCCTCGCCGACCAGTTGCAGGACGGTCGCGGCGACGTAGGTCTTGGTGAAGCTGCCGATGCGGAACTTCGCGTTCCACGGCACGGGTTTGCCGGTCGTCGTGTCGCCCACGCCGCTGCGCACGTCCACGTCGCCGCGCGGGGTGTCCAGTTCCACCAGCACCCCCGGCGCGCCCTGGGCGAGCAGGGCGTCCGCGTCCCGCTGGAGGGTGGAGGGGCGCTGGTGGTCGGCGTGCGCCGCGCCGACCAGGCTCGCGGTCAGCGCGGCGGCCAGCAGGGGGGCGAGAAGTCGTTTCATGACAACGAAAGCTAGGCGCGGCGCGGGCTCGTGTCGTCGCCCCTGGACGGCAACTCCGCTTACCCCCGCGGGGGTAGGCCCGGATCAGCCCGGAGGATGGCGACGGCGCGGGGCCGTGTCCAATAGGCTTGTCCCCGGCGATGCCGCGCAGTCGGCGCTAATAGTGCGGAGAGCGAATGTCGAAAGGTCGTGCGTCTCGCTTGGTGAATTCAGTCGACGCAGGTCAAGAGCATTGTGTTACTCCGTGATAACCTGGCGTGGTCAGGGCGGGCAACGTATTTAGCATTCGCTTTACACCACCGGTGTAAAGCGGGCAAGAGGCCGATCGGATCGCATTCCAGGTGCATTGGACGGAAATGGTGACGAGCGCCACTGTTCCCGTCACCGCCGCACTGCTCGGTCCTGCGCGGGCGTGGCGGGACGGTGTCGAGGTGGACCTGGGCACGGCGCGCAGGCGGGCCGTGTTCGCGGTGCTCGCGCTGCGTGCCGACCAGGTCGTGTCGCGCGACGAGCTGGTCGACGGTGTCTGGGGCGACGCCCCGCCCGCGACGGCGGCGGCGAGCCTGCACACCTACGTGTCCGGCCTGCGCCAGGTGCTGGAACCCGCGCGGTCCAAGCGTGCGGTGGCGCGGGTGCTGGTGTCGGCCGGGTCGGGGTACTCGCTGAAGCTGTCCGAGGACGGCCTGGACGTGCACCGGTTCGAGCGGCACCGGGAGCGCGCGGCGGCGCTGGCGCCCCGGGACCCGGCGGCGGCGCTGGCCGAGCTGGACCTCGCGCGGGGGCTGTGGCGGGGCGACGCGCTGTCCGGCGTGCCGGGACCGTTCGCCGAGGCGCAGCGGGCCCGGTTGCGCGAGCTGCGGCTGGCGGTCGCCGAGCGGCGGGCCGAGCTGGCCCTCGTGCTGGGGCGGCACGTCGACGTGGTCGCCGACCTCGCGGCGCTGGTGGACGAACACCCCCTGCGCGAGGGCCTGCGGGCGCTGCTGATCACCGCCCTGCACCGCGGCGGGCGGTCCGGCGAGGCGCTGGAGGCGTTCCAGGACGCCCGGCGCGTGCTGGTGGAGCGGCTGGGCATCGAGCCCGGCGCGGCGCTGCGCGAGGCGCACCAGCGGGTGCTGGACGACGAACCGGCCGGGGAGTTACCGGGCCCGCCCGAGCCGGGTTCCCCGGACCGCGTTTCCCCGGACCGGGGTTTCCCGAACCGGGGCCCCCTCCCGCCCGACCGGGTTCCCCTGGACCGGATTGCGCCGGACCGCGTTCCCGCCGACCGGATTGCGCCGGACCGGATTGCGCCGGAACGGATTCCGCTGGACCGGGTTCCGCTGGACCGGGTTCCGCTGGACCGGGTTCCGCTGGACCGGGTTCCCCTGGACCGGGTTCCCCTGGGACGCGACCTGGTGGGCGGGTTCGCGGGGCACGTCGCCCCCGGCCGGCCGGGGGACGTGTTCGTGGGGCGGGACCTGGAAGCGGGCGTGCTGCGCCGGGCGCTGGTCGACGCCGCCGCCGGGCGCGGGCGGTGCGTGTGGGTGGAGGGCGAGCCGGGCATCGGCAAGTCGGCCCTGCTGGCGGAGGGCCTGGCGGGTGCCGCCGCGGCGGGCTTCCGGGTGGCGTGGGGCGCGGGGGACGAGGTCGGGCCGCGCACGCCGCTGCGGGTCGCCCTCCAGGCCCTCGGGGTCGCGGAGACCTCCCCGGACCCGAGGCGGGCGGAGCTGGCGCGGGCGCTGCGCGTCCCCGCCGTGGGTGACCCGGTGCCGGTGGTGGTCGACCGGCTGCTGGCCCTGGTGGCCGAGATGTGCGCGGAGGCGCCGCTGGTCGTCGTCGTGGACGACCTCCAGTGGGCGGACGAGGCCAGTGTGCTGATGTGGCACCGCCTGCTGCGCGTGGCGCACCGGTTGCCGCTGCTGCTCGTGGCGGCGGTGCGGTCGGTGCCCCGGCGGGCGGACGTGGACCAGGTGCGGCGCGCGGTGGTCGACTCCGGCGGCCGGGTGGTGCGGCTCAGGCCGCTGTCCGCGGAGGCGGGCACGGCGCTGCTGGCGTCCCTGCTGGGCGCGGTGCCGGGGGAGAGCCTGTGGACGGTCGTGGACTGCGCGGGCGGGAACCCCCTCTACACCAGGGACATGGTCGAGGCGCTGCTGCGCGACGAGGCGATCCGGGTGCGCGACGGCGTCGCCGAGACCTCCGTGCCGCTGGACGACGACCCGCCGCGCTCGCTGGTCGCCGCGCTGGCGCGGCGGTTGGCGTTCCTGTCCCCGGAGACGACGGAGGTGCTCCGGTCGGCCGCGCTGCTGGGCACCGAGTTCGCCCTGGGCGACGCGGCGACCGTGCTGGGCCGGCCGTCGTCGGAGCTGATCGCCGCAGTGGAGGAGGCGACCGCCGCGGGCGTGCTGGACGACGCCGGCCCGAAGCTCGCGTTCCGGCACGTCGTGATCCGCGAGGCGCTCTACCACGGCACGCCCGCCGCGGTGCGGACCGCGCTGCACCGCCGGACCGCGCAGGCGCTGGCCACCGCGGGCGCGCCGGTGGAGCTGGTGGTCGAGCAGCTGGCCGCCGCGCCCGGCGCGGTCGACCCGTGGGCGGTGGACTGGCTGGTGGCCCGCGGCACGGCCCTGGGCAAGCGCGCCCCGGACACCGCCGTCCGGCTGCTGCGCGCCGTCGTGGAGGGGCCCGCGCCGGACGCCGAGCACCGGGAACGGCTCGCCGCCCTGCTGGCGCGGCTCATGTTCTGGCTCGGCCGCAGGCCCGAGGCCGAGGCGCGGTACGTGCTGGCGCGCACCCGCGACCCGCGCCGGGCCGCCGAGATGCGCTGGATACTGGCCCACGCCCGGTACCGCGACGGCCGGGCGGCGGAGGCGGTGGACGCGCTGCGCGCCGCCGCGGCCGACGCCGCCGTGCCGCCGGCGTGGCGGGCGCGGCTGGAGGCCCTGCTGGCGGCCGTGCTGCGGGAAGGGCTCAACGACGTGGCGGCGGCCGAGGAGACGGCGCTGCGCGCAGTGGCGCGCGGCGAGGAGGCGGGCGACGAGTTCGCCGTCGCGCACGCCCTCCAGGCGCTGTGGCAGGTCGACTCGGTGCGCCGCGACCACCGCGGCGCGCTGGCGCGCGTCGACCGGGCGCTGCTGCTGACCGGCGGGCGGCCGGACTTCACCGAGCTGCGCCTGGGGCTGATGGACAACAAGGCGTTCACGTTGCAGAACCTGGACCGGCTCGCCGAGGCCGACGGGGTGCTGGCCGCGGCGCGCGAGCTGGCCGGCGGCACCGCCTCGCCCGCCGTGCGGGTCACCGCCGCCGTGCAGGACTACTGGTCGGGCCGCTGGGACGCCGCCGCGGCCGAGGGCGTTCGGGCGCTGGCGAACGGCACCGGCACGTCGTTCGGCCTGCGCGAGCACGGCCTGGCCCTGCTGGTGCACGGGGTGGCGGCGCTCGTCGCGGCCCGGCGCGACCGGGTGGAGACGGCCGAGGCGCACCTGGACGCCGCCACCGCGCACCCGCTGGTGACGCCGTCGGACCGCGAGCACGGCGACTTCCTGCTGGTGGCGCGGGCCGTGCTGGCCGAACGCGCGGGCCGGCCGGACGAGGCGCTCGCGCTGCTGGAGCCGGTGGTGTCGGCCGCCGGGCAGATGGTGCTGCGCCACCAGTGGCTGCCGCTCGTCACCCGGCTCGCGGTCGCGCACGGGCGGCGCGACGTGGCGGGGCGCGCCCTGGCCGTCGCCGAGGAGGAGGCCGCGGCGGAGCGGGAACCCGCGCGGGCCGCGGCGGCGCTGTCCTGGTGCCGGGGCCTCGTCGACGGCGACCCGGCCGGGATCGTGGCCGCCGCCGGGAGGTTCCGCGCCGTCGGCCGGCCGGTGGAGCTGGCGGAGGCGCTGGAGGACGCGGCGGTGCTGTCGCGCGACCGGGTCGCGTTCGACGAGGCGGTGCGGGGCTACCGCGAGTTCGGGGCGGTGCACGACGTGCGGCGCGCGACCGTCCGGCGACGCGCGGCCGGGACGGGCGCGGGAACGGGGACGGGCGCGGGAACGGCCGAGGGGTGGTGGACCGGGTGACGGGCGTGCCGCCCGGCTCGTCGCGCCCCCGCGCGGCGGGGCCGGGGGATGCCGGCCGGGGTGACGGGCGCGGTCCGGGGCGGGTCGGCCGGATCGGTGCGCCCGCGCGCGGCGCGGGTGGCTGAAAGGTGTTCGGCGGGGTGGTGGACGTGGTGCGGGTCGGGTCGGGTCGTTCGGCCCGTCGCCGGGCGGCGGGTCCGGGAACGGCGACGGTGGGGGAGTGGTGGACCGGGTGACGGGCGTGGTGCGGGTCGAGCTGCTCGGGTCGGTGCGCGCCTGGGCCGGCGACCGGGAGGTGCCGCTGGGCTCGTCGCGCCCCCGCGCGGTGTTCGCGGTGCTCGCGCTGCGCGCCGGCGGGGTGACCCGGGACGAGCTGGTGGCGGCCGTGTGGGGCGAGGGCGCGCCGGCCACGGCCGAGGGCAGCGTGCACACCTACGTGTCGGTGCTGCGCAAGGCGCTGGAGCCGGACCGCCCGCGCGGCACGCCGTCGCGGCTGCTGGTGTCGGCGGGCTCCGGCTACCGGCTGGCGGTGGACCCCGCCGACGTGGACGTGGCGCGGTTCGAGGCGCTCCTCGACGCGACCCGGCGGCAGTTGGCCGGCGGCGACCCGGAGGCGGCGCGGCGGTCGTCGGAGGCGGCGCTGGCCCTGTGGCGGGGCGACGCGCTCGCCGGTCTGACCGGCCCGTTCGCCGAGGCGCAGCGGCGCAGGCTCGGCGAGGCCCGCACGGCGGCCCGCGAGCTGCACGGCGAGGCGGCCCTCGCGGCGGGCGCGCACGTCGAGGCGGTGGCGGGGCTGACCTCGCTGGTCGCCGACGAACCGCTGCGCGAACGCGCCCGCGAGCTGCTGATGCTCGCCCTGCACCGGTCGGGCCGCAGCGCCGAGGCGCTGGAGGTGTTCCGGGACGCCCGGCGGGTGCTGGTCACCGAGCTGGAGGTCGAGCCGGGCAAGCGGTTGCGCGAGGCGCACGAGCGCATCCTCGCGGGCGGGCGCCGGTACGAGCCGCCCGCGCCGCCCGCCCCCCGGCCACCGGACGTCGACCTCGTCGGGCGCGGCCCGGAGCTGGCCGCGGTGGGCCGCCTGGTGGACGACGTCAGCGCCGGGCACGGCCGGGTGCTCTGGGTCGAGGGCGAGCTGGGCATCGGCAAGTCCGCGCTGCTCGGCGCGGTCCTCGCGCGGGCCGGGCGCGCCGGGCACCGGATCGCCCTCGCCGTGGCCGACGAGCTGGGCACGCGGTTCCCGCTGCGGCTCGCCCTGGACGCGCTCGCCGTGGACGCGCGCTCACCCGACCCGCGCCGGGCCGCCGCCGCGCACGCGCTCGCCCAGGAGCGGCCCGCCGGGTCCATCTTCGGCGAGGCCGACCCCGTCGTCGAGGCGGTGGACCGGCTGGTGTCGCTGGTGGAGCTGCTGTGCGCGGACGGCCCGCTGGTGTTCGCGCTCGACGACCTCCAGTGGGCCGACGAGTCCAGCGCCCGCGTGTGGCACCGGCTCACCGCGCTCACCCGGCGGCAGCCGCTGCTGCTGGTCGGCGTGGCCCGCCCGGTGCCCCACCGGGCGGAGATCGCGCGGCTGCGCCGGGACGCCGAGTCGTCCGGCGGCACGGTGCTCGACCTCGCCCCGCTCGCCGACGCCGAGGTCGCCGGGCTGGTCGGTCGCCTGGTCGGCGCGGTGCCCGGACCGGGGCTGCGCCGGATCGCGGCCCGCGCCGCCGGCAACCCCCTGTACGTGCGGGAGGTCGCGGACGCCCTGGTGCGCGAGCAGGTCGTGCAGGTCGACACCGGTGTCGCCGAGGTCGTCGACACCGCGTTCGACCGCGCCCCGCTGTCGCTGGTGTCCGCGGTGACGGGCCGGCTGGACTTCCTGTCGGACCCGACGCGCGAGGTGCTGCGCTGGTCGGCGCTGCTGGGCGGCGAGTTCGGGGTCGGCGACCTGTCGGTGGTGCTCGGCACGCCGGTGTTCGACCTGGCGGCCCGGCTGGAGGAGGCGCTGGCGGCCGGGGTGCTCAGCGACGCCGGGCCGCGCATGGCGTTCCGGCACCCGCTGATCCGCCAGGCCCTGTACGAGGGGACGCCCGCGGCCCTGCGCACGGCGCTGCACCAGCAGGCCGCGCAGGCGCTGGCCGCGTCCGGCGCGGCGGTGGACCACGTCGCCGAGCAGCTGCTCGCCGCGGACGGCGAGGTCGGTGCGTGGGCGCTGGACTGGCTGGTGGAGCAGGCGCCCGCGCTGGTCTACCGGGCGCCGCTGGTGGCCGTCGAGCTGCTCCAGCGGTGCCTGCGGTCGTCGGTGGCGCGCGACGAGCGGGACGCCGCGCTGATGGCGCACCTGAGCAGCGCGCTGTTCCGGGTCAACCGGGACGTCGAGGCAGAGGAGCACGCGCGGCGGGCGCTGACGCGGCTGCGCGACCCCGACCGGGTGGCCGAGGTGCGGTGGACGCTCGCCTACATGCCGTACCGGGGCGGGCGGGCCGAGGACGCGGTGGCCGCGTCGCGGGAGGCGCTGGCCGACCCCGTGCTGTCGGACCGGTGGCGCGCCCGGCTGCTGTCGCTGCTGGCGCTGGTGCAGCGGGCCGGGGTGGGCGAGCTGGACGGCGCCGAGGCCAGCGCGCGGCAGGCCATCGAGGCGGGGGAGCGGGCGGCGGACCCGTTCGCCCTCGCGCAGGCGCTGGAGGTGCTGTGGCAGGTGGAGGCGGTGCGCCGGGACTACCCGCGCGCGGTGGCCCACCTCGACCAGGCGCTGGACGTCGTCGGCACCGACGTGAGCCTCACCGACCTGCGGTTGCTGCTGCTGGACAACCGGATCTTCACCCTCCAGTGCCTCGACCGGCTCGACGAGGCCGGGCGGAACCTCGACCTGGCGTTCGAGGTGGCCGGGCGGACCACGCCGGTGGCCGGGCTGCACCTGGCGGCGGCCGTGCACCAGTACTGGCTGGGCGGGTGGGACGAGGCGGTGGCCCGGCTGGACGGCGTGCTGCGCGACCCGGGGTTCACCGGGTTCGGCCTGCGGGAGGGCGCGCCGGTGCTGCTGCACGGGGTGGCGGCGCTGATCGCCGCGCACCGCGACGACGGCGAGCGGCTGGCCGACCACCTGGAGCAGGGGCTGACGCTGCCGCTGGTGACCGAGGCGTACCGGGAGAACTGCGACTTCCTGGTGGCCGCGCAGGCGATGGCGGCGGCGCGGGAGGGCGACCCGGCCCGCGCGGTGTCGGTGCTCGGGGCGATCCTCGACACCCGGTACGCGGACATGATGCTGAGGCACCAGTGGCTGCCCGAGCTGGTGCGGCTGGCGCTGGAGGCGGGCGACCGGTCGACGGCGCTCGCGGCGGCGCGGGCGTGCGAGACCGAGGCGGAGCGCGAGGCGACGGCGGCGCGTGCGGCGGCCGCGGCCCAGCGGTGCCGCTCGGTCCTGGCGGAGGACCCGGACGGGCTGGTCCCGGTGGTGCGGCACTACCGGTCGGTCGGCCGGGCGTTCGAGCTGGCGCAGACCCTGGAGGACCGCGCCGTGCTGCTCGCGCGCGCCGGTCGCGGCGCGGAGGCCGGGACCGCGCTGGCCGAGGCGGTCGCCCACTACCGCCGGTTCGGCGCGGAGTGGGACGTCCGCCGCGCGACGGGCGAGGTCGCGCTGTCCCGCTGACCCGAGAGCGGGAGGACCCGGCGGTGGTTCGGTCGCGTGCGGTGGTGCGGTGGTGCGGTGGTGCGGTGGTGCGGTGGTGCGGTGGTGCGGTGGTGCGGTGGTGCGGTGGTGCCCGGCCGTGCCGGCCGCCGTTCCCCAACGGCGCCCGTGCCGGCCGGCGGCCGGTCAGCGGCCGGCCGGCTCCTCGTCGCGCGGGCCGTCGATGACCCCGTCGGGGGTCATCACCCACTGCCGGGGCCGCGCCGGGTGCGGCGCGCGGCCGGGCCCGGACCTCAGGCCCCGCAGCGCCAGGTCCACCACGTGGCGGAGGGAGGCGCCGGTGCGCTCGATCGGTTTCTCCACGTCAGATCATCCCCTTCCGGAGGGCGTAGGCGACCGCGTGCGGCCTGTTGCGCAGGTTCAACCTGGTCGTGATGCCGTAGAACACGTTCTTGATCGTGCGCTCCGAGTAGCACAGCCGGCCGGCGATCTCCGCGGTGTCGAGCCCGTCGGCCATCAGCCGCAGCACGTCGGCCTCCCGCGAGGTGAGCTGGTTCGGCCCGCCCTCGGGCGCCACGACCTGCCGCTGGAGGCGCTCGACGTGCCGCAGCAGCTCGGACACCATCGACGGCGGCATCGCGCCACCGCCGGTCGCCGCCGACAGCACGCTGCGCAGCACCACCTCGTCGGTCACCGAGGCGCGTTGCAGCACGGCCACGACCCGGCACTCCACGGCGGCCAGCACGTCGGTCTCGCCGACCTCGTCGACGATGAGCACGACGGGCGCCCCGACCTGGGCCGCCGCCCGCCGCAGGCGGGACGCGACCTCCGCGGTGAGGCGCGGCGCGGCGACCACCGCCACCTCGGCCCGCGCGTGCTGCGCGGCCCCCAGGACCTCGATCTCGGGCCTCGACCCCAGGTAGGTCGTCAGACCGGTCATGCTCAGGTGATCCGTCGCCTGGACGGCGACCCGGATTCGCTCCACCGCTGCCTCCCACAGTCTCGCGTTGCGCTTCCGAGTCTGCTGGGGGCGGCTTCAGGCCCTCTCAACCGCGTCTACAAGGATTCTTCACGCCGGCCGGCGTCCCTCAAGAGCCGTGGAGAACCCTGGTGGACGAACTCAACACCGCCTGACCCGCCCAGGTCAAGGGCCGTTCCGCCCCAGTGCCGGTGCAGCGACAGCAGCACCTCCGACGGGTCGTGCGCGGGCCGCCAGCCGGGGTAGTCGCGGCGGAACCGGCGGGTGTCGGTGAGCCACCACCGGACGTCGGCGAACCGCGGTCCGGGCGTGTAGTCGAACCGCACCTCCTGCCCGGTCAGGTACTCGTAGCGCGCGATGAACTCCAGCACCGACGCGCCGTGCTCCCGGCCGCCGCCCGCGTGGTAGACCTCGCCGGGCCGCGGCGACAGGTAGAACCGCCAGAACATCTCCACCAGGTCGCGCGCGTCCAGCACGTCCCGCACCTGCTTGCCGCCGTGCCCGATGACCTGGAACGCGGCCCCGCGCACGGCGCTGCGCACCAGGTGGGACAGGAACCCGTGCCGCTCCACGCCCGCGTGCCGGGCGCCCGTGACGCTGCCGCACCGGAACACGCCGACGGCCATGCCCAGCCGCCTGGCGTACTGCTGCGCGGCCAGGTCGGCGGCGAGCGTCGACACGCCGAGGAACGTGCGGTCCACGCGGTCCAGCCGCAGCGACTCGTCGACGCCGTGCTCGTGGTAGGGGTGCGCCGGGTCCACCTCCCACCGGGTCGCGGTCTCCACCAGCGGCAACGAGTCCGGCGCCGCGCCGTACACCTGCCGGCTGGACACCACGACCACCACCGCGTCCGGGCACCACCGCCGCACGGCCTCCAGCGCGCTCACCGTGCCCAGGGCGTTGACCCCGAAGTCCACCAGCGGGGCGTCGGCGGCCCACTCGGCGCTGGGCTGCCCGGCCGCGTGCACGACCAGCCGCACGTCGGAGCCGTACTCGGCCAGCACCGCGCCGAACGCCTCCTGGTCCCGCACGTCCACCGCGCGGTGCCGGGAGTTGGCCGGCGCCTCGACCGCCGCGCCCACCGCCGCCGCGCCCAGGAAGTCCCTCCTCATCATGTTGTCGACCCCGACGACCAGGTCGAACCGGTCGGCCAGCACCCGCACCGCCTCACCGCCGATCAGCCCGGCCGAACCGGTGACCACGACGACGTCCACGTCCGCTCCTCTCCGACTGCTCACGGGCGGCGGAAGAACTCCACCTCGCCCAGCGCCACGTGCCCGCCCGGCGGGAGCCCGGCGGCCTGCTTCACGACCAGCCGCACCCGCACCACGCCGCTGATCGCGGTGTCGGTGCGCTGCGGCCCGGCCCGGTCGCCCAGCGACAGCGGCACGGTGCGGTGCGTGCCGTCGACCGAGGTGACCACGGCGTCGACCGCGGTGGCCCGGCCCTGCGCGGTGAACGCCTCCGGCTGCGCGCCCGCGCCGGTGTGCACGACGACCGACAGCAGCCGGAACGGCGAGGCGAACGTGAACTCCACCGCGTCGCCCGCGGCGGGCGCGCCCCAGTACCGGTTCGACAGGCCGTCCACGGCGTTGGACGCCGGGTGGCCCGGCACCTCCGCGGTGGCCCTGGTGCCGCTGGGCGCGATCGCCGCCGGCGTCGACACCCGGTCCCGCAGGTCCTCCAGCCACCGCACGGCCCACGGTTCCAGCAGCACCGCCACCGCCACCAGCACCACCACCGCGAGCAGCGCCGCCAGCCTGCGCAGCCACCGTGACGTGTCGCCGCCCCAGCGCCACCGGGTCCGGCGGGGAGCGGACTCCTTGCGCGCCGCGGTCCGCAGGGGCGTGGCGCAGCGCCGGCAGAACCGCCGGTCCGGCGGGTTGGCCGTGCCGCACGACGGGCACGGCGGCCCGACCACGGCGTCCCGCGCGGCGGCGGTCGGCAGCGGTCGCCGGATCGCCGGCCGCCCCGGCGGCACCGGTTCCAGGGTGAGCGCGAGGGGCGACGCCTCGGGCTCGGCCTTCGGCACCCAGCCCAGGTAGGTGCCGCAGTTGCCGCAGAAGTCGTCCCCGTCCGGCACGGGCGCGCCGCACTGCGGGCAGTGCCGCACGTCGTCGGCCGTCACCTCAGCCACCGCCGACCACCTCCACCACGCACGTCGCGTGCACCGGCCGCACCGCCTCGACCAGCGCCTCCACCGCCGCCCGGTCCACCGGCCCGGACCTGCCGGGCCGCACCCGCACCACGACCGCCCCGACATCCGGGGGCAGCTCGCCGTCCGGGTCCGGCGACCACACCGCGCCGGCCCCGTCGAGCACCTCGGCGCGCACGCCCAGGCACAGCTCCAGCCGGGCCACCAGGCCGCGCGCGGTGCCGCGCAGCCGGTGCAGCTCCACGGCCCGGGACGCGACCTCGCGGCGCAGCGGCTCCGGCCACGCCGGGTCGAGGTCGGCGGCCAGCCACGACGACAGCCACTCCAGGAAGTCGGCCGGCGCCAGGTCGGCGTCGAAGTACGCGGCCAGGTTGTCCATCGTGGACAGGATCGAGGACAGCACGGCGTCCAGCCCGGCGGTGAACCGCTGCGCCAGGTCGTCGGCGGCGTACAGGGCGGGCAGCGCCGCGCCCAGCGGGTGCCTGCTGGGCAGCTCGGGCAGGGCGGCGCGGCTCACGGCCCGGCCACCACTACCTGGTGCTGGTGGGAGAACACCAGCGCGTTGGGCGCGACCTCGACCCGGTCGCCGGGCGTGCCGCGCGCCCCGGTGATCGGGTTCGCCGGGAACAGCAGCACCTCGTCCACCAGGCGCACCCCCGGCACCCGCTGGAGCACCGCGAACACCTCGCCGAACTGCACGGCCCGGCCGAACTCCCAGCCCGTGCCGTCCACGCCGCCGCGCAGCGGGTTCAGGTAGCGGTGCAGCGCGTCCAGCGCCTCCTCGCGCACCCGGGACGTCTCGGCCGCGTGCGCCGCGGCCAGCCGCGCGACGACCGTGACGCCCTGGTAGCGCGGCGGTTCCACGACGATCCGGGTGCCCAGCAGGCGGCGCTCGTCGAGCTTCGCGGCCACCGCCCGCAGCACGTCCGCCGTGGGCACGAGCTGCTCGAACCGCAGCCGGTCGCCCCGGTCGGCCACCGCGTCGGGCACGACGAGCACCCGCGCGCCGCCGCCCTCGACCGGCAGGCACCGCACCCGCGCCAGCGACGGCGCGGCCACCCGGGCGATGTGCTCGTGGTCCTCCGCGGTCACCGCCCGCTCCTGCACCCGCAGCTGGTGCGGCGCGCGCAGCTTGGCCTCCGCGACCGTCTCGCCGTCCACCCCGCCGCGCGCGGCCTCGCGGTTCTCCACCGCCGCCACGAACGGCACCGAGCTGCGCAGCACGGTGATCGTGCCGCGCGCCACGTTGCCCGCCCGGCCGCCACCCGTGCGGTAGCGCGGCACGTGCACCACCGCGCCCTTCGCGGGCACCGCCCCGTACCGGCGCAGCGACCCGTCCGCCTCGCGCACCGCCGGCGGGAACGCCACCTCGCCGCGCGCCGCGTCCAGCACCACGTGCCGGTCGTCGGGGCCGGACAGCCCGAAGTGCTCGACCGCCGTCCAGTCCTGCCAGCCCTCGCCCTCCGACACGCGCACCACCGGCGGCTCGCCGTCGAGCAGCACGGGGGCGCTGGGCAGCAGGAACCGCTGCCCCGGCACGCCCGCCGCCTCGCCCAGCGGCACGTCCACCTCGGTCTCGGCGTGCTCGACGACCGCCGTGCCGCCGAGGGTGAACGCCTCCGCCCGCCGCACGGTCGGCGACTCGGCGTAGAACGGCTGCTCGCGCACCGGTTCGACGACCCGGCAGCGCAGCCAGCCCGCCCGGTGCCCGGCGACGACCGACGCGGTGTGCCCGGCGGGCACGTGCAGCACCACCTCGCCCGGCCGGTTCAGGCCGCCGGTGGTGTCCTCGTCGGTCGCGCACGGCACCCAGTCCTGGCCGTCCCACGCCTCCCACACCAGCGGCGGCTGCCGCGGGTCGACGCCGATGCCCTCGACCCGGCTGTCCAGCCGCAGCACCACGACGCAGCGCGGCACGGCGTTCGACAGGCCGAACAGGGTGGCGTCACCGGCCGCCGGCTCCGCCTGGAAGCACCGCACGTCCCGGCCCGCCTCCAGGTCGCGGGAGCGGTCGGCGTGCTCGCCCGCCGCGGTCCGCGTCACCAGGCGCTCCAGCGCGCACGGCACCACGGGCAGCTCCTCGGTGGTGGCGAACACGACCGGCTCGTCCTGCTCCACCTGGGCCGTCGCGACCTCCGTGCCGACGGGCAGCAGCACGGTGTCCTCCTGCGGCGCGGACAGCCAGAACGTCACCTCCGCCCGCGCCGCGGTCGGCGGGAACAGCGTGACGCCGAGCAGGTCCAGGAACGCCAGGTGGTTGCGCTCGGGCACCCGGTTCAACCGGTACACGAGCTGATCGACCATGTGCGCGAACGCCTCGATCAGCGTCACGCCCGGGTCGGACACGTTGTGGTCCGTCCACTCCGGGCAGCTCTGCTGGACGTAGCGCTTGGCCTCGTCCACGAGCTGCTGGAACCTGCGGTCGTCGAGGTTCGGTGCGGGCAGCGCCACGGCTAGTCGCCCCCCTCGTCCGGGATCGTGTAGAACGGGAAGACCAGGTTGCGCTGGTCGTTGGTGGTGCGGACGGTGTAGCGCACGTCGATGTAGAGCGTGCCGACGTCCACCGAGTCGAAGGCCACCACGACGTCGTCCACCTCGACGCGCGGCTCCCAGCGCTCAAGGGCGGCGCGCACCTCGCGCGCCAGGTGCCCGGCGGTGGCGCCGTCGGCGGAGGCGAACACGTGGTCGTGGATGCCGCAGCCGAACTCCGGCCGCATCGGCCGCTCACCGGGCGCGGTGCCCAGGACCAGCCGGATCGCCTCGGCGATCTCCTGGTCGCGCTCCACCATGCCGATGCCGCCGGTCGGGCCGACGCGCAGCGGGAAACCCCAGCCGCGTCCGACGAAGTCCACGGCGTCAGCCCCCGATCCGCACGGTGAGCGCGCCGAGCACGACCTGCGCCCCGCAGGTGGTCTTGTCGCCCACGCGGGCCGCCGGGAGACCGCCGATCAGCACCGGCTTCCCGAGCGAGGCGGGGCCGGGCACCACGAGGTTCCCGGGCCCCAGCGCCGCGTGGGGCGGCATCGGGCAGCCGTGCGTGCTGCCCACGACGGCGGCGGGACGGCCCTCGATCCGGACCGAGGCGACCCTGATCGCGGCCGGGGGCAACGGCGGTCCGAGAGCACCGCCGTGGCTCGTCTGGTCGCCCAACCGGGCTGCGGGTGGCATGTCGTCCTCTTCTCGTGCTCAGACGGGGAACGGGGGGTTGAGGTGCACGACCGTGCCCTGCACCACGGCCTTGAGGCCGCCGTCGACGGTGACGCCCCGGGTCGCCTTCACGGTGGCCTCGCGGGTCGCCTTCACGGTGGCGTCACGGGTGGCCTCGACGGTCACGTCGCGGCCCTTGAGCAGCAGTTCGCCGGTGCCGGCGTCGATCGTGATGCCGCGGTCGGTCATGGTGATCGAGCTGAGCACCCGGCGACCGCGCGCGTCGCGCACCCGCAGGACGAGCTCGGACTTCAGCTCGTCGAGCACGACCTCCAGCCGCTCGTCCCCGCTGGCGACCCGCACACCCGACGCCGTCGTGCCGTCGAGCAGTTCGAGCCGGTTGCCGGTGCGCGACACCAGCGAGCGCCGGTTCACCCGGCCGCTGCGCCGGTCCACCAGCGGCACGGCGTGCGGCGAGGGCTTGTCGACCCCGTTGTAGAGGCCGCCCAGCACGTACGGGCGGTCCAGGCTGCCCTGCTCGAAGCCCACGAGCACCTCGTCGCGGACCTCGGGGCTGAACACGCCGCCGCCGCGCACGCCGCCCCACTGCACGGTGCGCACCCAGTCGCTGACGTAGGACTTGTCCAGCCACGGGAAGGTCAGCTTCACCCAGCCGCGCTCGCCGCCGACCTCCTTGACGTCGGTGACGATCCCGACCGCCAGGCCCGGCACGCGGGCCGACCGGGCGGGCGCGTTGGCCCCCGTCGCCAGGCCCGCGAGGGACCGGTCCGGCGACGTGCTGACCGTGACGGTGGTCTGGTAGCCGTCCACCGCGTCCAGCACGTGCCGCACGGACGTCGCCGTGTACTTGCCGTCGAACTGCGTGCCCGCGCCGGCGAGCGTGACCGGGACGCCCGCGCGCAGCTTCGGCTGGCCCGCCGCGACCGCCTCGACCTCGGCGAACCCGGCGCTGATCGCACCCGCCAGGGACTTCGACGCCGCCCTCGTCTCGGCGTCCGTGCCGTACGGGGTGTCGAACACCAGGGTCTTCGCCTTCGTGCCGAACGCGCGGCCCACGTCGGCCGGCTTGGCGCCCGGCACGACCGCGGTGCTGGTGACGGCGGGCGAGGTGGACACCAGGGGCGCCTTCGCCCGCACGTCCCAGCCGCGGACCTCGACCTCCTGCACCTGGTCCGCGCTGGTCAGCGAGGCGCGCAGCACCCGGACGTTGCGGCCCAGCTCCAGCACGCACGGGTGCGCGACGTTGGTCGGGGCCGGCGCGCTCGCCGCCGGCGCGGGCCGCACGAAGTCCAGCACGCCCTTCGCGTCGACCCGCACGACCGCGCCGTGCTCCTGGGCGAGCTGCTGAAGGAAGTCCCAGTCGGAGATGCCCGGCTGGCTCAGGTGCGGGTGGATCACCGAGGCGACGTCGATCCGGCCGACCTTCAGCCGGGCGCCCTTCACCACCTGCGTGACGATCCGCTTGACCGACATGTTCGTGAACCCGGCCACCCGGCGGCCCCGGAACAGCCGGTGCGCCCTGCTCATCGCGCGGATGACGGTGAACTTGCCCGTCGAGTCCGCGTCGACCTCCAGGGACGTGACCTCGCCGGTGAACAGCAGCTCCCGGGCGGTGCCCGTGGTCGCCGACACCGACACCTCGACCGGGCTGCCGATGGTGACGCCGCCCTTGTCCAGCGCCTCGCGGCCCGGGTCGCGGTAGGTCAGCACGGCGGAGTCGGGCAGCCCCACGCTCTCGTCGACCACGCAGCTGACCAGGTCGTTGTGCCACGACGCGGGCAGGCCGCCCGCCTTGACCGTGAACGACGCCGCGGTCGGTTTGCCGGCCTTGCTCATCGGACCTCCTCCACACCGGGCACCAGCAGCTCCGTGCCGGGCACCAGCACCATCGGGTCGTCGATGTCGTTGGCCTCGGCGATGACCCGCCACGCCGTCGCGTCGCCGTACTCGCGCCACGCCAGCTGCGGCAGGCTGTCCCCGGCCACCACGCGGTGCGCCCGCCGCGCCTCGCGCGACCCGGACGTCGGGTTCTGGCCGGGCGTGTCGACCCCGGCCTCCTCGATCGACAGCGCGCAGCGCGCCCGCAGCGGCTTGCCGTCCACGTCGAACAGCGAGTAGTCCACCGACAGGTTCGACAGCACGCCGTCGAACGACGTGGTCTTCGACGTGCCCCACTCGAAGCGCACCCACGGGCTCGCGGGCTTCTTCTTCGCCAGGCTCGCCTTCGTCGGCACGCACGCCGTCAGCAGCTGCTGCACCCGGTTCTCCACCGAGTTGTCGTGCTTGGCCGTGCCGTCCAGGAAGACCTCCACGGACAGCGTCCGCGGGCCGCTGCCGACGAACTCCGGCAGCGACGTCTCGCCCGCCATCCGCGCCGGCGTGCGCCGCCACTCGGTGCTCTTGGCCAGCTGGAGCGAGTTCGGGTTGAACTGGAACTTCACGCTCGCGAGCCGGCCGCCCGGCTTGGCCCCCGCCGTCGCCGGTGGTTCCATCACCACCAGCTGGGCGCGCGTCAGGCTCGCTCCTGCCTTCGGCATGTTCTGTGGTCCTCTCAGGACGCTTCGATGCCCTCGTGGGCGAATTCGAGGGTCTCCACGGCCGCCTGCGAGCTGCCGGGGTCGAAGGAGGGGCCCTGCCAGCGGACCGGGACGATGCCCTGCACCTGCCAGCTCGCGATCGGGGTCATGTCGGGGGTGAGCGCGACGATCTCGCCGTCCTTGCGCTCGACGCGCTTGATCACGTCGTTCAGCCACTTCACGACCTTGGCGCTGTCGGAGGTGACCGGTCGGGTCATGGTGATGTTCGACCAGGTGATGCGCGAGGGCAGTTGGTGGGCGAACCCGTTGTTGCCGCCCTCGGTGAACTGCTCGACCTCCATCTGCGCGCCCATGCCGTCGCAGGTGTGGAACGCGCCGAGGTCGTTGCCGGCGATGGAGAGCCGGAAGAACACGCTGGTGGCGAAGATCGTGTCGGACACGGGGTTTCCCTTCTGGTTCTACCGGCGCCGGTCGTGCAGCCGCCCGGCGCGCTCGCGGCCGTGCCGCAGTTCGGCGCGGAGCAACCTGCCCACGGGGTCGACGAGGTGGCGGGCGAGGTCTTCGAGGTCGGTCCTGGGGTTGGTGCCGTGCCGGGCGGAGCCTGCCGCGTTCGCCGCGTTCACCGCGCCGGCCGTGCTGTTCGTGCTCGTCGTGCTAGCCGTGGTTGCGCCGGCCGGTGCTTCGGATCGCTGGACCACCCGGGCGTGCGGCGTCGCGGTACCGCGCTGCACGGCCCGCGCCGGGGCCGGGGCCGAGACCGGCGGCTCCATGACCCGGGGCGGGTAAGCGGGCTTGACCGGCAGGCGTTCGGGCCGCGCACCGCCACTCCCCGCCGTTCCCGCCGTTCCCGCCGCTCCCGCTGTCCCGAGCGCTCCCACCGCTCCCGCCGATCGCGGCAGTTGCACCCGCCCCGGTTCCTGCACCCGTCGCGTCTGCTGCGGCGACCGCTGAACCGCCGGTGATCCCGGTCCCCAGTGCCGCAGGGGGACGACCGGACGGGCCGCGGACGCGGACCCCTGACGTTCGGGAGGCCGGGCGAGCGGCCGATCGGCGATGAGCGGGACGGTCCGGAGATCCGCCTTCCCGGCACTGCGCTGGACGAGCGGCACCACCGGCAGTGCGCGCCGCTCGGGTGTTGACCCGGTCGTCGGCTGCCGGACCACGACGGGCGGGGTGACCCGACGCTGAACCGGAGAGGCAGCAGGAGCACCGACAGCCTCACTGGTGGGCTCACCGGCGGGCTCACCGGACGCGGTAGGCGGCAGTTCGGGCAGCGGCGAGCCGATCCCGATCACCGGACGTGTACCAGGTGTCCCCGTTCGAGTGATCTTGCGCTGAACAACCGGCTCCACCGGAGCCGGGGCCGGAGCCGGAGCCGGGGACGTCCTGACCGGCGGATGACCGGGAACACCCTGTCGGACAACGGAAAGCGGCCGAAGCGGGGTGACTTCGCGACGCGCCGAGATCAACGGCCGCCCAATGGCCCTGAGCTGCACCGCAGGTGAAGCCGACCCCAGCAGCGGAGCCCCACCCCCACCCGTACGACCGACCGCAACCCCGGTCCCACCCCGCCCACCGGAGGCACCGCCCCCAGCAGGCCGAGACACACCGCCACCACCAGCGGCCCCACTCCCACTACCCGCCGACCCCCCGGACCGACTCCCGGCCCCTGAAGCCGATCGGGCACCACCGCCACCCGCATTCGAGCCGACCACGGGCATGGCCACCGAACTACCCGGCCCAACGCCGGACCCTGCCCCGCCACCCGAGCCCGCCCCGGACCTGCCGCCCGATCCCGATCCCGACCCACCACCCGAGCCCGCGCCGACCACGCCGCCCGAGCCCGAACCAGAGCCCGGCCCGCCGCTCGAACCCGCGCCGGCCCTACCGCTTGAACCTGCGCCGGTCCCGCCGCCAGAGCCTGGCCCGCCGCCCGAACCCGCGCCGGACCAGCCGCCTGAACTCAAGCCCGGCCTGCCGCCCGCGCCTGCTCCGGCCCCAGCTCCGCCGCCCGAGTGCGCGACCGGACCCACGCCGGTCCCGCCACCCGAACCCGGTCCGCTGCCCGAGCCTGCGCCGGCTCCGCTGCTCGACCCTGCGCCCGGTCCGCCGCCAGAACCCGTACCCGACCCGCCGCCGAACACCCCGCCGGCTCCCGCGCCCAGACTGCCGGCGAACCCACCGCTCGGCCCCATGCCCAGCACACTGGTGGAGTCGCCACCCAACCCACCGCCGACTCCGGCGCCCGGTCCGCTACCCGCCCGGCTACCGGACCCGGTTCCCGGCGCGGCGCTCGATCCGCCGCCCGCCTTGGTGCTCGGCCCGCTGCTCGCCCTGGTGCCAGACCTGGCGCTCGGTCCGCCGCCCGCCTTGCCACCTGCTCCGGTGCTCGGGCCGAGGCCCGTCTTGCTGTCTGCCCCGGTGCTCGACCCACCGCTCGGCTCGGCACCCGACCCACCGCTCGATCCGGCACCTGTCCCGCCGCTCGACCGGCCGCCAGGCCCCGCGCCCGACCGGGTGCCGGACCCGCCGCTCGTCCCAGCACCGGCCTTGGTTCCCGTTCCGCCGCTTGATCCGCCGCGTGATGCGCCGCCGACGCCGGACCCGGTGCCTGGAGCAGCCCCCGGAGCGACACCCTGAGCAGTGCTGCGAGCGACCACGGGACCGACCCCGGAGCCGGTTCCGTTCCGCGCCTCCGCACCGCCGACTGCACCGCCGCGCCGCCCGGTCCGGGTGAGGGCGCGGGCGATGCTCCGCGCTCGGGCACCGAAACCGATCACGGGGCGAGCGGGTTCCTCTCCGCCACTCTCTCCGCCGCCACCCTCACCGCCACCCTCCCCGCCGTCGAACGGGCGGTGGGCGAACGTCAGTGGGTGCGCGGCCGAGTACTCGCCCGGCACGCCGGTCGGGCGGGCCACGCCGTGGACGACACCGGCCGGCGCGGTGGAGGTGACCGAGTGGCCCAGGTCGCCGCTGATCGTGTGGCCGCGCCACGCGGCCAGGCTGTCGCGGAAGCGCAGGCCGTCGGTCACGGCCATCGACGTTCGCTGCAGCACGCCCTCCATCCTCGGCGCGGCGCGCCAACCACCGTCCGAAGTAGACCGACCAGCTCGAACGGGAACCGGAACAGGAACCGGTGCCGGCGTGCGGGATCTGGACCAGAAGCCCATCGGGTCACCCCCCTTCGTTCACCTTCGTGTTGATGCGCGCGATCTCCGTCACCCAGCGCAACCGCTCGCGGTGGTCCAGGTCGAGGATCTCGTCGCGCGGCCAGTGGAAGTGGTAGGCCACGTACGCGACCTCCTCGTGCAGCCGGTCGGCCGCGTACGTCACGATTCCCCCAGGCGACCACCGGCCAGGTCCACCTCGAACGCGCTCCCGCACGACGGGCACGACACCCCGGCCCGCGTGTGCCCCTCGCTGTTGATCCGCCGGTAGAAGTCCTGCAGGAAGGCGATGTCCGTGGCGTACATGCGCTCCACCACGCCCACGTTCACCTCGTCGACCTCGCCCAGCTCGGTGATCACCGTGCTGAGCAGCAGCACGCTCAGGTACCCGGGGTTCTCCTTCACCCGCAGGTCGATCTGCGGCCTCAACTCGTCCCGCGCGGTGGCCAGGCGCATCCGGCCGTGCCGGTGGACCTGGCCGTCCCCGTCCACGTAGCCGCGCGGCAGCTCGAACTCGAACTCGGTGAGCGCGGCGGGCGCGTCGGGCGGGGTGGCGACCGGCTTCTTCTTGACCTCGGCCAGCTCGTCGAGCGAGTCGAGGCCGATCACCCGGCGGCGCATCAGTCTTCGAGGGTGATGTCTTCGAAGGTGATCGTCACCTTCTCGGTCGCGGCGCTGGACTCGCCCGCCTTCAGCGACGGGCCCTCCCACCGGCTGACCCACCCGTTGACCAGGTTGAGCCGCCGCTCGGTCTCGCCCTTGCTGTTCATGATCTCGATCGTGATGTTCTGCCGCGCGGACTCGACGTCACCCTTGTTGAGGGTCTCCTTGAGCCACTTGGTGAACTCCTTGCTCTTGTCCATCCCGCGGGTGACGGTGATCTCGCCGCCCTTGCGGGCACCGGGCTGCTTGCGCAGCAGCGGCTTGCCCTGCGGGGTCACCTGCGAGATCTCGACCACGTCCTCCTCGACGGTCACACCGCTGACCTCCTGGAGCGACTCGACGACGTACGCGCCGAGCTGGAGGCCGAAGATGTGCGTGGAGAGGGCATCACCGTCTGCCATGGCTGCCGCCTTTCACAAGGGAAGAGGTCACTCGCTGACGAGGCTGGTGTTGTCGGAGAACTGGGCGAGCCGGAAGACCACGAACTCGGCGGGCTTGACCGGCGCCACGCCGATCTCGCACACGACCTGCCCGAGGTCGATCGACTCCGGCGGGTTGTTGTCCCGGTCGCACTTGACGTAGAACGCCTCGGCCGGGGTGCGGCCGAACAGCGCGCCCTGCCGCCACTGCTCGGTGAGGAACGCGGTGATGTTGCGCCGGATGCCCGCCCACAGGCGGTCGTCGTTCGGCTCGAACACCACCCACTGGGTGCCGATCAGGATCGACTCCTCCAGGAAGTTGAACAGCCGCCGCACGTTCAGGTAGCGCCACGCCGGGTCGGACGACAGCGTGCGCGCGCCCCAGATCCGGATGCCGCGACCGGGGAACGAGCGCAGGCAGTTCACGCCGACCGGGTTCAGCAGGTCCTGCTCGCTCTTGCTGAGCGCGACCTCCAGGTCCACCGCGCCCCGGATCACCTCGTTCGCCGGTGCCTTGTGCACGCCGCGCTCGGCGTCGCTGCGGCCCCACACGCCGGCGACGTGCCCGGACGGCGGCACGAGGGAGTTGCGGCCGGTCGCCGGGTCGAAGACCTTGATCCACGGGTAGTACAGGGTGGCGAAGCGCGAGTCGTGGTTGGCCTCGTCCTGCCGCCACGTGCGGACCCGCTGCGGCGACAGGCCGGGCGGGGCGTCGAGCAGGGCGACCCGGTCGCCCATCCGCTCGCAGTGCCCGATGACCGCGTTCTGCACGGTCTTCACGCCTTCGAGGTCGATCATGCCGCGCTGGTAGGCGCTCATCAGGTCGGGCACCGCGACCATGGTGACCTCGTCGACGTTCTCCAGGCCGCCGAAGCCGGTGCGGGCCTCGGGGTCGCCGACGTACTCGTTCGCGTCGACCTTCGCGGGCCTCGCCGCGTCGGCGGGCGCGGCGGGCAGCGCGACGGACTGCTTGTCCGGCCTGCTCAGCGCCGTGCCGGCCTGTTCGGTGACGGCGATCAGCTTGGACCGCTCGGTCACCTGCGTCACCACGTAGTTCTTGAGGTTGCGGCGGGTCGACACGTCGTAGGTCTCCACGACCCGCTCGCCCTGCCGCACCAGCAGCTTGAACCGGTCCTCGGGCGGGTTCTCGCCGTCGGCGTCGGCGACCTCGACGGTCACGTCCGGTCCCGCCGCCGGCAGCGCGGTGATGCGCAGGCCGCCCAGCACCGCGGGCACCGCGGCCACCGGCTCGGCCTCCCGCGCCGCGCCGCCGACGCGCACCACGTACGCCGCGCCGCCGCCGTTCGCGAAGTAGCCGTACAGCGAGTGCGGCAGGTAGGCGCCCTCGGTGAAGCCGCCGAACTCGCGCACGTACTGGTTCCAGTTGGTCACCAGGGTCGGCTGGTGGAAGGGACCGCGCTCGGCGAACCCGACGAAGGCGGCGACCGCGGTGCCGACCCCCTCGATCGGTCGCGCCCCGGTCTGGACCTCCTCCACGTACACACCGGGGGAGAGGTACTGCGGCATGGTCGCTCCTCGTCTGTCGGGCGTTCTTCCGCTCTGCTGAGGACGAGTTTCGTCGGGCGGCGCACCGGGCGGCAGGACCGCCGGACCCCTGCCGGGGGCACTCCCGC
>NZ_JBPKJK010000038.1:0-64371 GCF_051756985.1 Saccharothrix sabaoui | reverse complement strand
CTTCCGATCTAACCGCTGTACCTGGCCGGTGATCACCCGGCTCAGGGTCACTTCTTCTTGGCCGGGGCCTTCTTGGCCGCGGGCTTCGCCGCGGCCGAGGTGGTGGCCTTCGCCGCCGGGGTGGCGGTCTTGGCCGCCGCCGGGGTGGCCGCCTTGGCCGCCGCCGGGGCGGTGGCGGTCTTGGCCGCCGCCGCCGTCGTCGTGGCCTTGGCCGTGCTCGCCTTGGCCGTGGTCGCCTTCTTGGCGGCCGGGGCCTTGGCCGTGGTGGCCTTGGCCGCGGGCGCCTTCGTGGCGGTGGCCTTGGCCGGTGCGGCCGCCTTGGTCGCGGTGCTCTTCGCAGGCGCGGCCTTGGTGGCGGTGGCGGCGGGCTTCGCAGCCGCGGCGGTCCGGCGGGTTGCCGGGGCCTTCGTCGCGGCGGCGGCGGCGCGAGCGGTGGTGGTTGCGGTGGTGGAGCTGCTGCGCGTCGAGCGCGACGAGGTGCTGCGGGTGGCCGGGGCCTTCGTGGCCGGGGCCTTCGTCGCCGCGGTGGCGGCCGCCGCGGGCTTGGCGGCAGCGGGCTTCGCGGCCGTCACGCGGGGCAGCTTCTTCGTGCCGCTGATGACGTCCTTGAACGTCGAACCCGCGCGGAACGCGGGAACGTTGGTCTTCTTGACCTTCACGGTCTCACCGGTGCGCGGGTTGCGAGCGGTGCGGGCCGCGCGGGCACGCTTCTCGAAGACACCGAAGCCGGTGATGTTGACCTTCTCGCCCTTGTGGACGCTGCGGACGATCACGTCGACGATGCCGTCAACGGCAGCAGCGGCGTTCTTCTTGTCGCCAAGGCGCTCGGCGAGCGCCTCGATGAGCTGGGCCTTGTTCACCTTCAGTCCCTCCCAGGACGCTCACGGCCCTTAGCTCGGGCCGACTGATTGCCCACGGTAAGCCCATATGCAAGGAAATACCAATCGCCACGCCAGATTTTCCGTTGTGGCGTGGGCGATTACGACCCTTCGAGGGACACCCCGGGAGGCCCCGGAGGAAACGAAGGGGCCGGATTTCCGCTGCTAGAGGCTGAAATCCGGCCCTTCGCACTACCTGGAGGGCAGCGGATCGGTGGTGGGCAGCCACGCCGCCCTTCGCTGCTCGAACTCCGTCACCTCATCGGCGTGGCGCAGGGTCAGGGCGATGTCGTCCAATCCCTCCAGCAGCCGCCAGCGGGTGTACTCGTCGATGCCGAAGGGGGCGGTGAAGTCCTTCGCAGCAACCGTGTTCTTCGTCAGGTCGACCGTCACCGGGGTGCCGGGATCGTTCTCGAGCACCTTCCAGAGCAATTCGACATCGGACTGCTCCAGCTGCGCCGCCACGAGGCCCTGCTTGCCCGCGTTCCCCCGGAAGATGTCGGCGAACCGGGAGGAGATGACCACCCGGAAGCCGTAGTCCATGAGCGCCCAGACGGCGTGCTCGCGGGACGAGCCGGTGCCGAAGTCGGGCCCGGCGACGAGCACGCTGCCCGCCTTGAAGGGCTCCTGGTTGAGCACGAAGTGCTCGTCGGCGCGCCAGGCGGCGAACAGGCCGTCCTCGAAGCCGGAGCGGGTGACCCGCTTGAGGTAGACGGCCGGGATGATCTGGTCGGTGTCCACGTTGGACCTGCGCAGCGGAACGCCGACCCCGGTGTGCGTGGTGAACGCTTCCATGGTTGTAGAACTCCCTCAGACCAGGTCGGCGGGCGACGACAGGGTGCCCCGCACGGCGGTGGCGGCGGCCACGAGCGGCGAGACGAGGTGGGTGCGACCGCCCTTGCCCTGCCTGCCCTCGAAGTTGCGGTTGGAGGTGGACGCGCTGCGCTCACCCGGCTTGAGCTGGTCCGGGTTCATGCCCAGGCACATCGAGCAGCCGGCCTGGCGCCACTCGGCGCCCGCCGCCAGGAAGACCTCGTGCAGCCCCTCGGACTCCGCCTGCGCGCGCACGCGCATGGAGCCGGGCACGACGAGCATCCGGACGCCGTCGGCGACCTTGTGGCCCTTGAGCACGTCCGCGGCGGCCCTCAGGTCCTCGATGCGGCCGTTCGTGCAGGAGCCGAGGAACACGGTGTCGACGTGGATGTCGCGCAGCGGGGTACCCGCCTCCAGCCCCATGTAGGCCAGCGCCTTCTCGGCGGCGACCCGCTCGTGCTCGTCGGTGATCGCTTCGGGGTCCGGCACGCGGTCGGACAGCGGCAGACCCTGGCCGGGGTTGGTGCCCCAGGTGACGAACGGCGTCAGCTCGGCGGCGTCGAGGCGCACCTCGGCGTCGAACTCGGCGTCGTCCTCGCTGCGCAGCGTCTTCCAGTACGCCACGGCCTCGTCCCAGCGCTCGCCGGTCGGCGCGTGCGGGCGGCCCCGCAGGTAGTCGAACGTGGTCTGGTCCGGCGCGATCATGCCCGCGCGGGCGCCGGCCTCGATCGACATGTTGCAGACGGTCATGCGGGCTTCCATCGACAGCGCCTCGATCGCGCTGCCCCGGTACTCCACGACGTAGCCCTGGCCGCCGCCGGTGCCGATCCTCGCGATCACCGCGAGGATGACGTCCTTGGCCGTGACACCGGGCTTGAGCTGCCCGTCGATGGTGATGGCCATGGTCTTGAACGGTTTCAGCGGCAGCGTCTGGGTGGCCATCACGTGCTCGACCTCGGACGTGCCGATGCCGAACGCCAGCGCGCCGAACGCGCCGTGCGTGGAGGTGTGGCTGTCACCGCACACGACGGTCATCCCGGGCTGCGTGAGGCCGAGCTGCGGGCCCACGACGTGCACGATGCCCTGTTCGTAGTCGCCCATCGGGTGCAGGCGGACGCCGAACTCCGCGCAGTTCTTGCGCATCGTCTCGACCTGCGTGCGCGACACCGGGTCCGCGATCGGGAGGTCGATGTCCACGGTGGGGACGTTGTGGTCCTCGGTGCCGATCGTGAGGTCGGGCCGGCGCAGCCTGCGCCCCGCGAGGCGCAGGCCGTCGAACGCCTGCGGGCTGGTCACTTCGTGCAGCAGGTGGAGGTCGATGTAGAGCAGGTCCGGCTCGGCGCCACTCCCGTGGCGCACGACGTGTGCTTCCCACACCTTCTCCGCGAGCGTGCGGCTCATCGCAACTCTCCCAAGATCTGGACAGTCGATAGATCTGGACTTCCCAGACAGTGGGAAGTTAGTATCGGCTTGTGGGACAGCATAGCGGGATCGGCGTGTTGGACAAGGCAGTGGCTGTCTTGAACGCAGTCGCGAAGGATCCGTGTGGGCTCGCCGAGTTGTGCAACCGGACGGGCCTGCCGAGGGCGACCGCGCACCGGTTGGCGGTCGGCCTGGAGGTGCACCGGTTGCTGCGGCGGGGTTCCGACGGCCGCTGGCGGCCCGGCGCGGCGCTGGCGGAGCTGGCGGGCGGCGCGACCGACCCGTTGCTCGACGCGGCGTCGTCGGTGCTGCCGCGACTGCGTGACATCACGGGTGAAAGCGTCCAGTTGTACCGGCGGGACGGGATGCAGCGGATCTGCGTCTCCTCCGCGGAACCGCAGAGCGGTTTGCGCGACACCGTTCCGGTCGGCGCGCGTTTGCCGATGACCGCCGGATCGGGCGCGAAGGTATTGGCCGCGTGGTCCGACCCGGGCACCCAGCGGGCCGTTCTCGCGGACGCCGTATACGGCGAACGCACTTTGTTGGAAGTGCGCCGGCGCGGCTGGGCACAAAGCGTGGCGGAACGGGAACCGGGCGTCGCGAGCGTTTCCGCGCCGGTGCGCGACAGTTCCGGCGCGGTGGTCGCCGCGGTATCCGTTTCGGGCCCCATCGACCGCATGGGCCGCCGTCCGGGTGCCCGCTGGGCCGCGGACCTCCTGGCCGCCGCGGAAGCCCTCCAGTCACGCCTCTAGAGCCCTGGAACGCCCTCCAGTGCCCTGAAACGCGAGGCCCCCGCCCTGGGCGACCACGGCGGGGGTGCGGAGGACGGTCAACCCGCAGGGGGTGCGGGGGGCGAAGCCCGCCTGCACGGGGTCCGGGGGTCGCACCCCCGGTGTAAATGCGAAATGTCCCTGTTCTGCAGTGCAGAACAGGGACATCCCGGATATGTAGCCCCGAAGGGATTCGAACCCTCGCTACCGCCTTGAGAGGGCGGCGTCCTAGGCCGCTAGACGACGGGGCCCTGGGAACTTCCGTTGTATTCAGTTTAGCAGATCCGGTGTTTCCCACCAAATCGGGGGTCTCGCTCTGTTGCTCCGGTAGTCTAGCAGGTCTTTCTTCTACCGTTGCAGCTGGGGTACCAGGACTCGAACCTAGACTAACTGAACCAGAATCAGTCGTGCTGCCAATTACACCATACCCCATTGGTTTCCCGGCCAGCTTACCCGTCCTCCCGGGATCTTGTCCTCGGGGTTTCGGGGGCTCTCCGTTCCGCCGGGAGGAATACTAGACCACGAGCCCGGCGGAACGGAAATCGGGGGTCACGCCGAGGCGGCCGACAGCTCGCAGACGAGGAGTTCGGGCAGCTCAGCGAGGCTGGAGATGGCCGAGATGCCGGCCGGCAGCCCGCCCTCGCGGGGGCCCTGCCGGTTGAGCCAGACGCCCCGCATCCCGGCGTCGCGCGCACCGATGGCGTCGGCGTGCAGCCGGTCGCCGACGTGCACGGTGTCGTGCAGCTCGACGCCGAGGTCGGCGCACGCGGTGTCGAAGATCACCCGGTCGGGTTTGGCCGCGCCGACCTCGCCCGCGATGAGGACGGTGTCGAAGTACTGGGTCAACCCGAGGGTGGCGATCTTCACCCGTTGGTGGCGACCCGAGGCGTTGCTCACGGCGGCGACGGGCAGACCGGTGGCCCGCAGCCACTCCAGGCACGGCACGACGTCGGGGAACAGCCGCCAGCCCGCCGCGAGGACCTCCTGGCGGCGCAGCTCCCGCCGCGTCGCCTCCTCCTGGTCCAGCTCCTCGCCGAGGGCCGCGAAGAAGGCGCGCGTGCGGATGTTGCGCATGCTCTCGTACTGCAGCTCGCCGGCGAGGAGGCGGGCGCAGTGCTCGTCGGTGATGCGCTGCCACAGCGGCCAGGCGTCGGCGTTGCCGACCATCGCGGCCAGGGCGGCCCGGGACGAGGTGCTGTAGTCGACGAGGGTGTCGTCGACGTCGAGGCACACTGCCCGGATCTCGCCGGTTCTCCGAGGGGTGAAGGTCGGGGCTGCGGTTGTCACCCCGTGAGGCTAGGTGCGGTCACCCCTCGTCCGACTCGACCAGAGAGGTGATATCTGGCGATGCTTGCACGATCAAGCACCGCGCAACCGCCCGATGGCACCAGTCAGATTGCCCCGAGCGCGCGCCGCAATCGCCCGATCGAGCGACTTTGGCCCAGCAGTTCCATGCTTTCGTAGAGCGGAGGCGAGACGGTACGGCCCGTCACGGCGACCCGCACCGGTGCATATGCCTTGCGCGGCTTGAGACCCAGGGAGTCCACAAGGGACACCTTCAGCGCCTCCTCGATCGCGGCGGTCGTCCACTCCGGCAGCGGCTCCAGGGCCGCGATCGCCGCCTCCAGCACGGGGCGCGCGTCCTGGCCGAGCGCCTTCGCGGCGGAGTCCTCCTCGGGCGTGAAGTCCTCCTCCGCCACGAACAGGAACCTGACCATTCCGGACGCTTCGGACAGCACGACCAGGCGCTCCTGCACGAGCGGCGCGACGCCGGCGAGCACGGCGAGCTGCTCCGGCGTCGGCTCGGCCGGCAGCACGCCGTCCTTGACGAGGTACGGCAGGGCCCGGTCGACGAACTCGCCGACGGGCAGCGCGCGCAGGTGCGTGGCGTTGATCGCCTCGGCCTTCTTCAGGTCGAAGCGGGCCGGGTTGGCGCTGACCTTGGCCAGCTCGAACGCCGCGACCATCTCGTCCATGGAGAAGATGTCGCGGTCGTCGGCGATGGACCAGCCGAGCAGCGCGAGGTAGTTCAGCAGGCCCTCGGGCACGAAGCCGCGGTCGCGGTAGAGGAACAGGTTCGACTGCGGGTCGCGCTTGGACAGCTTCTTGTTGCCCTCGCCCGTGACGTAGGGCAGGTGGCCGAAGAGCGGGGTGAACGTGGTCACGCCGATCCGGGTCAGCGCCTCGTACAGGGCGATCTGGCGCGGGGTGGACGGCAGCAGGTCCTCGCCGCGCAGCACGTGGGTGATGCCCATGACCGCGTCGTCGACGGGGTTCACGAACGGGTACAGCGGGTCGCCGTTGGCGCGCACCATGACCGGGTCGGGCGTGCTGCCCGCCTTGAACGTGACCTCGCCGCGGATCAGGTCGTCGAACGTGATGTCGCGGTCGGGCATCCGCAGGCGCAGCACCGGGGTGCGCCCCTCGGCGCGGTACGCGGCCTTCTGCTCGTCGGTCAGGTCGCGGTCGTAGCCGTCGTAGCCGAGCTTGGGGTCCTGGCCGGCGGCCCGGCGGCGGGCCTCGACCTCCTCGGGCGTGGAGAACGACTCGTACAGCTCGCCCGCGTCGAACAGGCGCTTGGCCACGTCGTCGTACAGGTCGCGCCGCTGGGACTGCCGGTACGGCGCGTGCGGGCCGCCGACCTCGGGACCCTCGTCCCAGTCGATGCCCAGCCAGCGCATGGCCTCCAGCAGGGAGAGGTACGACTCCTCGGAGTCGCGGGCCGCGTCGGTGTCCTCGATCCGGAACACCACGGTGCCGCCCACGTGGCGGGCGTACGCCCAGTTGAACAGGGCGGTGCGGATGAGCCCCACGTGGGGCGTGCCGGTCGGCGACGGGCAGAAGCGGACGCGGACCTCTGGGGATGCTGCTGATGCGCTCATGACCCGATCAGCCTATCCGGCTTGACCACGGCGTTTCACGGGAGCATGCTCAAGTTATTCAACTGGTGTTGAAAACTGGACGGAGCAGGTCATGGAGAGGACAGGCGTCGTGGTCGTCGGCGGCGGACCGGCGGGCGTGGTGTGCGCGCTGCTGCTGGCCCGGGCGGGCGTGGAGGTGACCGTGCTGGAGAAGCACGACGACTTCCTGCGCGACTTCCGCGGCGACACGGTGCACCCGTCGACGCTGGCGCTGCTGGACGAGCTGGGGCTCGGGCCGTCGTTCGCCGAGGTGCCGCACCGGCTGGTGCGGCAGGTGCGGGTGCTGCTCGACAGCGGCCCGGTGACGATGGGCGACATGTCGCGGCTCCCCGGGCCGCACAAGCACATCGCGATGGTCCCGCAGTGGGACCTCCTCGACCTGCTGGCGGACGCGGGCCGGCGCGAGAGGACCTTCTCGCTGCGGATGGGCACGGAGGCGGTCGGCCTCCTCCGGGAGGGCGGCCGGTTCACCGGCGTCCGCTACCGCACCGCGGCCGGCGCGACCGGCGAGCTGGCGGCCGACCTGGTGGTCGCCGCCGACGGCAGGCGCTCGCTGCTGCGCGACGAGGCGGGGCTGCCGGTGCGCGCGTTCGGCTCGCCGATGGACGTGTGGTGGTTCCGCCTGCCGCGCAGGCCCGACGACCCGGACGGCGCCACCGGCAGGTTCAGCGCGGGCAGCGGCCTGGTGCTGATCGACCGGGGCGACTACTTCCAGGCCGCCTTCCTGATCCGCAAGGGCACCGACCGGGCGCTGCGCGAGGAGGGCGTCGAGGCGTTCCGGGCGCGGGTGGCGGCCCTGGTGCCGTGGCTGGGCGACCGGGTCGACGAGGTCGCGTCGATGGACGACGTGAAGCTGCTCGACGTGCGGATCGACCGGTTGCGGCGCTGGCACGCCGACGGCCTGCTGTGCATCGGCGACGCGGCGCACGCCATGTCGCCGATCGGCGGGGTCGGCATCAACCTGGCCGTGCAGGACGCGGTGGCCGCCGCGCGGATCGTGGCCGCGCCGCTGCGGCGGGGCGAGCTGACGCCGAAGGTGCTGGCGGGGGTGCGCCGCCGCCGGTGGCTGCCGACCGCGGCGGTCCAGGCGGCCCAGCGGCGCGTGCAGGACTCGTTCCTCGCGCCGACGCTGGCGGGCACCTCCGGCGCGGCCGGGGGCCGGGTGCCCCTGCCCGTGCGGCTGGTGCGGCGGTTCCCCGCCCTCCAGGTGGTGCCCGCCTACCTCATCGGGATCGGGCTGCTGCCCGAGCACGCGCCGGTCTTCGCCCGCCGCGCGCCGGAGCGGGTCGAGCGGACCTGACCGGTCAGCGCTCGGAGACGGTGTTGGTCAGCGTGCCCAGGCCCTCGACGGTCACCGAGACGCTCTGCCCGGCGGTCAGCGGGCCGACGCCGGCGGGGGTGCCGGTGAGGATCACGTCGAGCGGGCGCAGCGTCATCACCGACGAGATGTACTCGATCAGCTCGGGGATGCCGTGGAGCAGCAGCGAGGTCCGCGAGTCCTGCTTCACCACGCCGTCCACCTCGGTGCGGATCGCGACGTCGGACGGGTCGAACTCGGTCTCCACCCACGGGCCGAGCGGGCAGAACGTGTCGAAGCCCTTGGCGCGCGTCCACTGCCCGTCGATCTTCTGCAGGTCCCGCGCGGTGACGTCGTTGGCGATCGTGTAGCCGAGGACGGACTGCGCCGCGCGGGACGCGGGGATGTCCCGGCCGCCGACGCCGACCACCACGGCCAGCTCGCCCTCGAAGTCGACCCGCTCGGACACGGCGGGCAGCTTGATCTCGGCGTTCGGGCCGACGACCGCGGTGTTCGGCTTGAGGAACATGAGCGGTTCGGCGGGCACCTCGTTGCCCAGCTCGACCGCGTGCTCGGCGTAGTTGCGGCCGATGGCGACGATCTTGGGCGGCAGGAACGGCGCCAGCAGGCGGACGTCGGCCAGCGGCCACGAGCGGCCGGTGAACGTCGGGTTCGCGAAGGGGTCGTCGGCGATCTCGACCGCGGTCAGGTCGTCGCCCTCGCCGCGGATCTCGGCGAAGGCCAGGCCGTCGGGCTGGGCGATACGGGCAATGCGCACGCTGTTCACCCTAACCGGCGGCTGAACAGCGCACCGTGCGTGCCTAACGTCGGGGGGATGCGAACCCTGCTGATCGCCCTCGTCCTGTTGCTGGGGACGGCCGCCCCCGCCGCCGCCGTCCCCGTCCTCGCCGCCCCGGTGCCCGCCGCCCCGGTCTCCGCCGCCCCGGTGCCCCTCGAAGCGGGCACCCCGCTCACCACCGCCGCCGGCGCGCGGTGCACCAACGGCTTCAACGTCCGCGGCCACCTGCTCGTCCAGCCCTCCTGCGGGCCGGTCGGCACGGTGGTCCGCGGCCCCGGCGGCGGCGTCGTCGGGTCGATCACCGCCGTCCGGCCGACGTACGCGGTGGTCACGATCACCGACGCCGCCGCCTGGGTGCAGCGGCCCACCGTCGCCGGGCGGCCCGGCGTCGTCACCGGCTCGGTCGAGACCCCCGTGGGCGGGTCGGTGTGCCGGGTCGGCGGCGCCACCGGGCTGCGCTGCGGCACCGTGCAGGCCAGGAACGTCACCGTCTTCCTGCCCGCGGGCACCATCACCGGCGTGACGCGGACGAACCTCTGCCCGGAGCCCGGCGACCACTGGGCCCCGGTGATCAGCGGCTCGAACGCGCAGGGCCACGTGATCGGCGGCTCCGGCGGCTGCTCCTCCGGCGGCACGACCTTCTTCTACCCGGTCAACCGCGTCCTGGCGGCCGAGGGCTTCACGCTGGTGACGGGCTGACCCGCATGGCCTTGTGCGCCAGCGCGTCGCACAGGGCCAGCCAGCTCGCCTCGACGATGTTGCCGTGCACGCCCACGGTGGTCCACTCGCGCTCGCCGTCGGTGGACTCCACCAGCACGCGGGTGACGGCGTCGGTGCCGTGCTGGTCGGTGAGGATGCGGACCTTGTAGTCGTTCAGCTCCACGGCGTCCAACCAGGACAGGTGGGGCAGCAGCGCCTTCCGCAGCGCCGCGTCGAGCGCGTGCACCGGCCCGTTGCCCTCGGCGGTGGCGATGACCCTCTCCCCCGCCACGTGCACCTTGACGGTCGCCTCCGACACGATCTCGCCGCCCTGGTGGTGGTCGAGCACCACCCGGTAGGACTCCAGCCGGAACGGCGGCGCGTCCAGTTCGGACAGCTCGTCGCGCATGAGCAGCTCCAGGGAGGCGTCGGCGGCCTCGAACGACCAGCCGCCCGCCTCCAGCTCCTTCACCCTGCGCACGGCGTTCGTCAGCGCCTCGGGGCGGCGGGCCAGGTCGATCCCGAACTCGCGTCCCTTGAGTTCGAGGCTCGCCCGGCCCGCCATCTCCGTGACCAGCACCCGCATGTCGTTGCCGACGGTCCCCGGCTCGATGTGGTTGTACAGCTCCGGGTCGACCTTGATCGCGCTCGCGTGCAGCCCCGCCTTGTGGGCGAAGGCCGACGACCCGACGTAGGCCTGGTGGGAGTCGGGTGCGATGTTCGCGATCTCGGCGAGGGCGTGCGAGACGCGGGTCAGCTCGGCCAGCGACTCGTGCGGCAGCACCTGGAGGCCGAGCTTGGTCACGAGGTTCCCCACCACGGCGAACAGGTCGGCGTTGCCCGCCCGCTCGCCGTAGCCGTTCGCGGTGCACTGGACGTGGGTCGCCCCCGCCTGCACCGCCGCCAGGGTGTTCGCCACCGCGCACGACGTGTCGTCCTGGCAGTGGATGCCGACCCGGAAGCCCGTGCGGGCGACCACGTCGGCGACGGTCTCGGCCAGCCCGAGGGGGAGCTGCCCGCCGTTGGTGTCGCACAGCACGACGACGTCCGCGCCGCCCTCCACCGCGGACTCCAGCACGCGCAGCGAGGTGTCCGGGTCGAACGCGAAGCCGTCGAAGAAGTGCTCGGCGTCGAGGAACACGCGGCGGCCCTCGCCGACGAGGAAGCGCACGGTGTCGCGCACCATCGCGCAGTTCTCCGCGACGTCGGTGCGCAGGGCCTTCTCGATGTGCCTGCGGTCGGACTTGGCGACCAGCGTCACGACCGGCGCGTGGCTGTCCAGCAGCGCCTTGACCTGCGCGTCCTCCTCGACCCGCACGCCCGCCTTGCGGGTGGAGCCGAACGCGACGAGCTGCGCGTGCTTGAGCGTCAGGTCCCCCGCCGCGGCGCGGGCGAAGAACTCGGTGTCCTTCGGCAGCGCCCCCGGCCAGCCGCCCTCGATGAACCCAACGCCCAGCGAGTCGAGCAGCCGCGCCACGGCCAGCTTGTCGGTGACCGAGTACGTGATGCCCTCGCGCTGGGCACCGTCGCGCAGGGTCGTGTCGTAGACGTGGAACGAGTCGCCGAGGGGGGCCACGGGAGGTCTCCTAGAGATCTGGGAAACGAGATCCGGAAAACAAAAAGACCCCCCGCGGGATGCGAGAGGTCTGCGCGTCGGGTGCTCGGTGGGAGCACTACCCGACGCGCTGGGCGATAATGATCACGGCGTGGAGAGCCACGTCGGGAATGGTGCCACACCCCGTCCGCGCTGACCAAGCCACGGACGGGTTGTCCCACATGGTGGGGCTAGTGACCGGCGAGGAACTCGGCGAACGCCTCGATGGCGGCGGGGTTGCGGGGCGATTCCACGAGAGCGGCGTAGGGCAGCACGAAGAACTTCCCGTTCCGGACCGCCGAGACGTCCTTCAGCGGCGCGTAGGACTCCAGGAACGCCCGCTTCTCCTCCGGGGTGTTCGCGTCGCCGTCGGCGTAGTCGTTGATCAGGATGACGTCGGGGTCGCGCGCCACGACGGCCTCCCAGCCGACCGTCGTCCAGCTGTCGTCGAGGTCGCCGAAGACGTTGTCGCCGCCGGCCTTGCCGATGACGTCCTGCGGCGCGGCGTTGCGGCCGGCGGTGAACGGCTGGTCGAGGCCGCTGTCGTAGAGGAACACCTTCGGGCGGTCGCCGGTGACGAGCCCCTCGGCGGCGGCCACCTGCTCCCGGTACCCCTCGACCAGCTCTCGCGCCCGGTCCTCCACGCCGAAGATGCGGCCCAGGTTCTCCAGGTCGGTGTAGAGGGCTTCGAGCGGCGGCATGATGCCGCGCTGCTTGCCCGTGCCGTTCCGGCACGCCTCGGTGAGCTGGTAGGTGGCGATGCCGAGGTCCGCCAGGGCGTCGGGGGTGAAGCCGGTGCTCTCGGAGAACCCGTAGTTCCAGCCCGCGAACACCAGGTCGGCGCCCGCGCCCTGGACGACCTCCTTGTTCACCTCGTCACCCAGGTGCGGCACGCGCTCGAAGTCGGCCTTCCACGGCGAGGACGCGACGTCGCCCGCCTTCGCGGCGGTGGGGATCGTGTAGCCGGCCATGCGGTCGGCCAGGCCCAGGGCGAACATCAGCTCGGTGATGCCGGTGTCGTTGGTGACGACCCGGGTCGGGGAGCCGTAGGAGACCTGCCGCCCGCAGTTCACCACGGTGGTGGTGGCCTGCGCGGCGGGTTCCACGACCTGTGCGCCGCACGCCGTCGTGAGCAGGGCGGTGGCGAGCGCGAGGACTCGTCGCATCACGGGGTGACCTCCCGGTCGAACAGCAGTTGGGGCACCCCGCTGGTGGGGTGCGGGACGACGTGGGCGCGGACGCGGAAGACCTCCGCGAGCAGGTCCGGGGTGAGCACCTCGGCGGGCGTGCCGCTGCGCACCACCCGGCCTTCGGCGAGCACGTGCAGGCGGTCGCAGTGCGCGGCGGCCAGGTTCAGGTCGTGCAGCACCGCGAGGACCGTGACGCCGAGGCCGCGGACCAGGCCGAGCACGGCGAGCTGGTGGCTGATGTCGAGGTGGTTGGTGGGCTCGTCGAGGACGAGCACCTCGGGCCGCTGGGCGAGGGCGCGGGCGATGAGGACGCGTTGCCGCTCGCCGCCGGAGAGGGTGAGGAAGCTGCGGTGCGCGAGGTGCGCGGCGTCCACCCGGGACAGCGCGTCGGCGGCGACCCGCGCGTCCTCCTCCCGGCCGGTGCGGTGCGGGAGGCGGCCCATCGCGACCACCTCGGCGGCGGTGAAGTCGAACTCGACGTGGCTGTCCTGGGTGAGCGCGGCCAGCCGGCGCGCCGTGTCGGCGACCCGCTGCCCGGCGATGTCGCGGCCGTCGAGGAGCACCGCGCCGCCGGACGGCGCCAGCGCCCGGTAGACGCACCGCAGGGCGGTGGACTTGCCGCTGCCGTTGGGGCCGACGATCCCGTGCACCTCGCCCCCGCCGACGCGCACGTCGACGCCGCGCAGGATGCCGTCGATGACGAGGGAGTCCAGTTCGAGGTCCATCAGCGGCCCCCGAACACGTAGCCGCGGCGGCGCATGAGGAACACGAAGCACGGCACGCCGAGCGCGGCCGTGATGACGCCCAGCGGCAGCTCCTCGGGCGCGGCGAGCAGGCGTGCGGCGACGTCCACCCAGATCAGGAACACCGCGCCCGCCAGGGGCGCGACGGCGAGCACGCGGCGGTGGTCCGCGCCCACGACCAGCCGCACCAGGTGCGGCAGCATCAGCCCGACGAACCCGACCGCGCCGCTGACCGCCACCAGCACGCCCGTCATGGCGGCGGTGACCACGAACAGGCCGCGGCGGGCCCTCGTCACGTCGACGCCGAGCGTCGTGGCCGTCTCGTCGCCCATCGACAGGGCGTTGAGGTGCTTCGCGCGGGCCGTGAGGTGGGCCGTGCCGGCCAGGACCACCGCGGCGGCGACCGGCAGGGACGCCCACGTGACGCCGCCCAGGCTGCCCAGCAGCCAGAACATCGCCGACCGGGCCGCCTCGCCGCGCGGGGCGCGGAACACCAGCAGCATGGCGAGGGCGCTGAACCCGTAGGCCATGGCCGTGCCGGTGAGGACCAGCCGCAGCGGGGTCAGGCCGCCTTGACGTGCGATCAGGTAGACCACGGCCATCGCGACCAGCGCGGCGAGGAACGCGGCGGTGGACAGGGCGTAGACGCCCAGGGACGCGAACAGGCCCGTGGTGGCGACCGCCGTGGCGCCGACGCTCGCGCCGGAGGAGATGCCCAGCACGTACGGGTCGGCGAGCGCGTTGCGGACCATCGCCTGGATCGCCACGCCGACCGCCGTCAGGCCCGCGCCGACGACCGCGGCGAGCAGGACGCGCGGCAGGCGGATGTCCCAGACGATGCGGTAGGCCCCGACGTCGGCGCCCTCGACGACCCCGCCGGTGAGCCCGGCGCGCAGCAGGCGGACGACGTCGCCGAACGGGACGCGCACCGGTCCCAGCGCGACGCCGGCCACCACCGACAGGACCAGCAGGAAGCCCAGGACCAGGCACAACGCGGTGGTGGAGCGCACGCGGCGCGGTACGGGGTCGATCGCGGTCACCGGGCGCCTTCCGGGCGGGTGGCCTCGACCCGGTTGAGCGCAGCCCGCGGTGGACCGGCGCACCCGTCCCGCAGACCACGGCAGGAGTGGAGCTTCTTCCCACCGCCCGCGGGTGATCGGGCTCGCCCCTCGCGGGGCTTACCGTTGCGGGTCAGCGCCGGACTCTCACCGGACTTCCCCCGAGGGCAGCGCCCCCGACCCTACGGCAGCCCCCACCCCCGCAGCGCCCCACCCGCAGTAACCCTGCTCACCACCCCCACCCGCGAGAGTCCAACCCCCAGGTCCCGAGAGTCCAACCTCCAGGACCCGTGAGTTCTTCGTTCGGGCCGACCGGTCGGTATGCGGAACGGAGAACTCACGGGTCCTGAGCGTTGGACTCTCGGGCCTTGAGCGTTGGACTCTCGAGGTCTGAGTGTTGGACTCTCGGGGACGGGAAGGGCCACCGCGCGCTGGTCGCGGTGGCCCTCGTCGCGTGCGGTCGTGCTAGGCGCCGGTCCTCACGTTCGAGGAGACCAGCGCGGCCAGGCGGTCGCCCACCGCGTAGGTGGCGCCCGGCGACGCGTGGTCGCGGGTGGCCAGGTCGAACGCCACCGACGCCTCGATCCGGCGCGCCGCCTCCGACTCGCCCAGGTGGTCGAGCATCAGGGCCACCGACAGGACCGCCGCCGTCGGGTCGGCGATGCCCTGGCCCGCGATGTCCGGCGCGCTGCCGTGCACCGGCTCGAACATGCTCGGGTTGCGCCGCGTCACGTCGAGGTTGCCGGACGCCGCCAGCCCGATGCCGCCGGTCACGGCCGCCGCCAGGTCCGTCAGGATGTCGCCGAACAGGTTGTCGGTGACGATCACGTCGTACCGGCCCGGGTCGGTGACCAGGTGGATCGTCGCGGCGTCCACGTGCTGGTACGCGACCGTCACGTCGGGGTGCTGCAGCGACACCTCCTCCACGACCCGCGACCACAGCGAACCCGCGTGCGTGAGCACGTTGGTCTTGTGCACCAGCGTGAGGTGCTTGCGCGGCCGGTTCGCGGCGCGGGCGAACGCGTCGCGCACCACCCGCTCCACGCCGAACGAGGTGTTGATCGACACCTCGGTGGCGATCTCGTGCGGCGTGTCCTTGCGCAACAGGCCGCCGTTGCCCGCGTACAGGCCCTCGGTGCCCTCCCGCACGACCACCATGTCGATCTCCGGCGGGTCGGCGATCGGGCTGCGCACACCGGGGTAGAGCCGCGCCGGGCGCAGGTTCACGTGGTGGTCGAGCTCGAACCGGAGCCGGAGCAGCAGGCCGCGTTCCAGGATCCCGCTGGGCACCGAGGGGTCGCCCACGGCTCCGAGCAGGATCGCGTCGTGCTGGCGGAGCTCGCCCAGCACGGACTCCGGCAGCAACTCACCTGTGGCGTGCCAGCGCGCCGCGCCGAGGTCGTAGCGGGTGATCTCAGCCGCTGGAACGACCTCACCGAGCACCTTCAGGGCCTCGGCGACGACCTCGGGCCCGATCCCGTCTCCTGGGATCACTGCGAGCCGCATCCACACACCTCCCAGGTATCAGTCCCATTTAGCGGGACTAGTTTCCTTTGCGAAAGGCTACCGGTCCCCAGGGGTGAAACCGCACTCGGAACACCCCTCCGTGGCCGAGTCTCCCGGACTGCGGGACACCCGAACGGTTCAGTGCGTCCGAATGGCGGTCACCCGATGCGCTTAAACGGCTCTGGCCGGCCGGGGCAACCCCGACCGGCCAGAGCGGCGTACGGCGATCAGTCCGCGGAGCGGTTGTTCGCCTTGCCCTTCACCTTCACCACGGACGCCCGGTCACCCGTGGCGTTGTGGTGGTGCAGGACCAGCAGGCTGTCCGCGGCGTCGGTCGCGAGCGACGCGGCGTCGCGGTTGACCACCAGCGCGGTGCCCGGGCGGGCGGAGTAGGACAGCGCGGCGTCGCCGCCGCCCTGCGCCCACAGGCCCGGCTTGAGCGGGTCGAACGACAGCTGGCCCGGGGTCGAGTCGATCAGGCCGTTCGTGCTGCCCGGCGCGAGGTAGAAGCCGGACGTGCCGGCCTGGTACCTGATCCGCGAGGTGTCCGCCGAGGCGTCGATGCCGATCGCCGACAGCAGCACCGGCAGGACCACGACGTTCGTGTCGAACACGTTCGTGTCCACGTCGCCGAACTGGCCGTTGACGCCCTGGATGTCGACCGCGACGCCGGTGGCGAGGTCCACCGTGGTCGCGACCAGCAGGTCGGTGTCGGTCAGCTTGGTCGCGTAGACCTCGTAGTCGAACACGCCGTCGCCGTTGGTGTCGATGTCGACGAACGGCACGGTGTTGCTGCCCAGGTTGTACCAGTTGCCCCAGGTCGCGATGCCGAACGCGAGCAGCGCCTCCTCCGGCGCGCCCTGCGCCTTGGCCAGCGGCGCGGTGGACGCGGCGCCGACGTAGCGCAGGTCACCGCCCTTGGCCGTGTCGTTCAGGGTGCAGTTGGTGGTGACGTTGCGGCGGCACTCCGGCAGCTTCGGCGAGGTGGCCTGGAGCTCCAGGACGCTCACCAGCGACTGGTAGGCGCCCTGGTTGAGGCCCTTGCCGGTCAGGTTGAGCACGGCCTGGCCGCTGTTGTTCGCCTTGACGCTGCCCGGCACGTCGATGTCCGCGACCGGCTTCGGGGCGGAGTACACCGGCACGCGCAGCGGCACGGTCGTGCCCGACTTCGGCGAGAACACGACCCGGCCCGACGCGTCGGCCAGGAACTGGCGCGGCACGTCCAGCTGGAGCGGCTCGACGGTCGGGTCGACCGTCTTGCGCAGCGCCTTCGGGTCGTCGATCCTCAGCGTGACCTTGACCCGGGCGACGCCGCGCGGCGACACCCGGACGGTGTTCGCCGACAGCTCGTAGCGCACGCCGGGGATCTGGGTCAGGGCCTCGTAGCCGACGGTGTAGTCGACCCACTTGGTGGACTTGTTGACCACCTTGATCGTCTTGGTCAGCGACACCGGCTTGGCGACCTCGACCACGCCGAACGACGCGGACACGGTGCCCGGGTCGTCCTGCACGTAGGCCAGCACCTGGTTCTCGACCGCGGCCTTGCCGTCGATGCGGCCGGAGCCGACGCGGTTCGGGGCGTAGGTCTTGCCGTCCTGCGACTTCACGTCGGCCGAGGCGCTGTTCATGACCGCGGCCTTGACCTCCTCGGGCGTCCAGTCCGGGTGGACCTGGCGCACCAGCGCGGCGATGCCGGTGGTGTGCGGGGCCGCCATCGAGGTGCCCGAGATGACGAGCGTCTTGTCGCCCGAGCCGACCAGCGCCGAGGCGATGGTGTCACCGGGGGCCGCCACGTCCGGCTTCACGGCCGGGCCGCGCACGCCGCGCGAGGTGAACGAGCTGGGGGTGTCGGTGATCGCCTGGTCGAACGTCGGCAGCACGGTGCGCAGGTCGCCCGCGAGGCGGACGGTCAGCGTGCCGGCGGCCAGGGCCGGGCGCAGCGCCGCGGTGGCGGAGCCGGTGAACTGGAGGACCGGGACGGCGGCGTTGCCCGCGATGCCCGCGTTGAAGTGCTCCAGCTGCGAGGTGAACACCGCGCCGATGGCGCCCGCGGCGGTCACGTTGTTCGTGCGGCCACCGGAGCCGCAACGGCGCGTCGCGTCGTTGTCGTCCCACTCCAGCCACGCGATCCTGCCCGCGACGGCGGCCTTGTCGGCGGCCGACAGCGGGAGGCAGCCGTCCTTGTTGGCCGGGTCGGACAGCGGCACCACGACACCCGTGACGCTCTTGCCCTCGTAGTTGTAGTTCTGGCTGTACTGGCCGGGCTTCCGCCCCGCCACCGCGGCCGGGGCGGTCACCTCGGCCGCGTCGCGCAGCACGTACGAGTCGCGCGTGCTGGCCACGGTCAGCGCCTCGGGGGTGCTGCCCGGCGAGCCGCCGATGTCGTACAGGTCGCCGCCGTTGCCCGCGGAGAACACGGTCAGCACGCCGGAGGCGTTGAGCTTGCGCACGAACAGGCTGTCGGGGTCGTCCGGGGCGCCGTAGTCGGAGCCCAGGGACAGGTTGACCACGTCGAGGTGGTCGGAGAAGTCGCCGTCGCCGTCGGGGTCGAGCGACCAGTCGAGCGCCTGCGCGGTGACGTTGGTCGAGCCCTCGCAGCCGAACACCTTCAGCGCGTACAGCAGGGCCTTCGGCGCGGTGCCGGGGCCGATGCGCATCGCGTCGAGCGCCTCGGGGGTGAGCTTGGTGTAGTCACCGGTGAAGGTGGAGCCGTCGGCGTTGACGCCGAAGCCCGCCGCGGTGCCCGCCACGTGCGAGCCGTGGCTGTTGCAGTCGATCGGGTTCGGGTCCGGCTTCGGGGTGTTGAGCGCCGGGTCGTCGCTGGCGCCGTCGTAGGCGTTGCCGACGAAGTCGTAGCCGCCGACGACCTTGGCGGTCGGGAAGTACGACGCGTCGACCTTCGTCTCGTCGATCGCCTGGAACGCCTCGATGGTGCCCGGGCCGCCGAAGTCGGCGTGGGTGTAGTCGATGCCCGTGTCGATGATGCCGACGCGGGTGTCGTCACCGAGCTTGCCGTACTGCTGCCACGCCTTGAGCGTGTTGGTCAGCTGCACGGCGGTGGAGTTCTGGCGGGACTTGGGCACCACGGTGCGCACGGACTTCACGTCCGCGCGCTGCGCCAGCTCGCGCACCTTGGCGGCGTCGGCGGTGACCACCACGCCCGGGACGCCGTTGGTGGTGCGGTACAGCTCCTTGGTGGCGGAGTCCTTGCCCCTCAGGTCGGTGACCACGCGGTCGACGACCTTGCCGGTGTCGTTCCTGGTCGCCTTGGCGGCGTCCTTGGCCTGCTGCTTGCTCGCGCCCTGGCTGGTCTTCTCCGCGTAGGTGTCGACGGCCGGCTTGGCCTCCAGCTCGACGAACGCGGTGACCTTGCCCTGGGCGGCGGTGAGCCGCTTCGAGACCTTCAACTGCAACTTGCCGGCGTCCAGCCCGCGCGCGGCGGCGACGGACGGTGCCGGCGGATCTTCGGCGGCCAGTGCCGTACCCGCCGTGGACGCCGCGAGGAGGATCGCGGCGAACACCGGTACGGCTGATCTGGCGACAACGCGAGATCGGCTCACAACGTGCCCCAACCGAGGTCGTGTTCGACCGGGCGGGCAGCGTCGCGACGACTGTGGGGGGACTGCGTGCCCGCGTGGTGCCGTGCCCTCTACGGCACCGGGTCAACCTCGTGGGCAGCAACCTAACCGCTCGAAAGAGCCGAACAATTAGTCCGAACGAGTGACAACACCAACAGTTTTAACGACTAACGGTCAAATGTGACACCGCCGAGACCTGCGACGATATACACCAACAGGTCTCGGCGGCACTAGTCCGATTCAGCTATGGGTGCCCTCGGCGGGCGACCCCGTTCAGTCGAAGTTGACCGCGCGGGCGGTGCGGGCGCCCACGGACGCGCCGATCGGGGCCAGCACGGCGGTGTCCACCGGGCGGTCGACGCGCAGCAGCATGAACGCGTCCTGCCCGTCCTTGGTCTGGCTGATCTGCGCCGCCTCGACGTTCACGCCCGCCTCGCCCAGCAGGGTGCCGACGGTGCCCATCACGCCCGGCCGGTCCGGGTACTCCAGCAGCAGCACGTTGCCCTCGGCGCGCAGGTCGAAGCCGCGGCCGTTGATGCCGACCAGCTTCTGCACCTGGTCCAGGCCCGACAGCGTGCCCGACGCGGTGATGACCGCGCCGTCCGCCTGCACCGCGCGCACCGTGACCAGGCTGCGGTGCGCGGCGCTCTCCGGCTCCTTCACCAGGTCGACCGAGACGCCGAGCGAGTTGGCCAGCGCCGGGGCGTTGACGAAGGTGACCTGCTCCTCGACCACGCTGGAGAACACGCCGCGCAGCGCGGCCAGCGGCAGCACCGCGACGTCCTCGTTGGACAGCTCGCCGCGCACCTCGACGGTGACCGAGGTCGGGGCCTTCGCGCTCAGCGCGGCGACCACCGTGCCCAGCTTCTGCACCAGCGGCAGGTACGGGCGGACCTCCTCGCCGACCACGCCGCCGCCCTGCACGTTCACCGCGTCCGGCACGAAGTCGCCCGCCAGCGCCAGCAGCACCGACTTGGCCACGTCCGTGCCCGCGCGGTCCTGCGCCTCGGACGTGGACGCGCCCAGGTGCGGCGTGACGACCACGTTGGGGACGCCGAACAGCGGGTTGTCGGTGGTGGGCTCGCTGGAGAACACGTCCACGCCCGCGCCGCCGACCTGGCCCTCGCGGACCGCCTCGGCCAGCGCCTCCTCGTCGATGAGCCCGCCGCGCGCGGCGTTGACGATGATGACGCCGCGCTTGGCCTTGGCCAGCTGCTCGGCGCCGATCAGGCCCTTGGTCTCCGGGGTCTTCGGCAGGTGGATCGAGATGAAGTCGGAGCGCTCCAGCAGCTCCTCCAGCGACACCAGCTCGATGCCGAGCTGCGCGGCGCGGGCGGCGCTCACGTACGGGTCGTAGGCGATCAGCGTGGTGCCGAAGGCGGCGATGCGGGCCGCGAACAGCTGGCCGATCTTGCCGAGGCCGACGACGCCCACGGTCTTGCCGTTGACCTCGACGCCGTTGAACTTGCTGCGCTTCCACTCGTGGTCCTGGAGCGTGGCGTGCGCGGCGGGGATCTGGCGGGCGGTGGCGAGCAGCAGCGCGACGGCGTGCTCGGCGGCGCTGACGATGTTGGAGGTCGGCGCGTTCACCACCATGACGCCGCGCTCGGTGGCGGCGGGCACCTCGACGTTGTCCAGGCCCACGCCGGCGCGGGCGACGACCTTCAGCTTCGTGGTGGCCTTGAGGACCTCGGCGTCCACCTTGGTCGCGGAGCGGACCAGGAGGGCGTCGGCGTCGGCCACGGCCGCCAGCAGGGCGGGGCGGTCGGTGCCGTCGACGTGGCGCACCTCGATGTCTTCGCCGAAGACGTCGAGAACGGACGGTGCGAGCTTCTCGGCGATGAGGACAACGGGCTTGGTCACGGACGTCGCTCCCAGTGGTTCTGTTCGTGTGGGGAGCGCGGGGCCGTCGTGCAGGTAGTCACCCGCGCCGGCCGGCCACGGCAATGTGTCCGGTTTGTTAACGAGCTTAGTCGGCGACCGTTCACCGATTCACACCCGGGTACCGCGTTTCACCTGCTGGGACCCGGTACGCACGTCCTGCTTGGCGCCCGGCGGGGTCACCAGGGTTCGTCGAACTCGCCGTCCTTGACGCCGAGGATGAACGCCTCCCACTCGGCCGGCGTGAAGACCAGCACCGGACCCTCGGGGTGGGCGGAGTTGCGCATGGCCGTGTAGGTGATGCCGTCGGTGTGCTCGACGAACGCGATCTCGACGTGCTCCTCCTCGTCCTCGGCCCCCTCGTCGCTGCGGACCCACTCCGCGGCGGTGAGGTCGAGGTTGCCGCGGACGTGGGCCTTGTCGTCGTATATCGGCGCGCTGTCGGTCATGGGACCTAGGTATACCGGAGCCCGCGGCGTGCGTGAACACCGCGGGCTCCGGGGGTGGAACAGCAGGTACTAGGCGGTTTCGGTGATCGGGCGGTCGACCCACGACATGAGGCCGCGCAGCTTCTTCCCGACCTCCTCGATCGGGTGCTGTTCGCCCTCCTGCTGCAACTTCTTGTAGTTGCCGCGGCCGGCGTCGTCCTCGTTCACCCACTCGGTGGCGAAGGTGCCGTCCTGGATCTCGCCCAGGATCTTGCGCATCTCCTCCTTGACGGCCGGCGTCACCACGCGCGGGCCGCGGGTGAGGTCGCCGTACTCGGCGGTGTCGGAGATCGAGTAGCGCATCCGGGCGATGCCGCCCTCGTACATGAGGTCCACGATCAGCTTCAGCTCGTGGAGGCACTCGAAGTAGGCGACCTCGGGCGCGTAACCGGCCTCGGTCAGCACCTCGAAACCGGCCTGCACCAGCGCGGACGCGCCACCGCAGAGCACGGCCTGCTCACCGAACAGGTCGGTCTCGGTCTCCTCCTTGAACGTCGTCTTGATGACGCCCGCGCGGGTGCCGCCGATGCCCTTGGCGTAGGCCAGGGCCAGCGCCTGGGCGTTGCCGGTGGCGTCCTGCTCGATCGCGATCAGCGCGGGCACGCCCTTGCCGTCGACGAACTGGCGGCGCACCAGGTGCCCCGGGCCCTTGGGCGCGACCATGGCCACGTCCACGTTGGACGGCGCCTCGATCAGGCCGTAGCGGATGTTGAAGCCGTGGCCGAAGAACAGCGCGTCGCCGTCCTTGAGGTTGGGCGCGATGTCGTTGGCGTAGATGTGCCGCTGCGCGGTGTCCGGCGCCAGGACCATGATCAGGTCGGCCTCGGCCGCCGCCTCGGCGTTGCTCAGGACCCGCAGGCCCTCCTCCTCGGCCTTGGCCGCGGACTTCGAACCCTCGCGGAGGCCGATGCGCACGTCGACGCCGGAGTCGCGCAGGCTCAGCGCGTGGGCGTGGCCCTGGCTGCCGTAGCCGATGACCGCGACCTTGCGCCCCTGGATGACGCTCAGGTCGGCATCGTCGTCGTAGAAGATCTCGACGCTCACGTGTTGGTACTCCCTTTCGCAAAAGCGGGGTGGGTTCAGCGCACCGCGGTGGCGGTGATGGAGCGGGCGCCACGGCCGATGGCGACCATGCCGGACTGGACGATCTCGCGGAGCCCGTAGGGCTCCAGCATCCGCAGCAGCGCGTCGAGCTTCTCAGACGTGCCGGTGGCCTCGACGGTGACCGCCTCCGGGGAGACGTCGACGACCTTCGCGCGGAAGAGCTGCACCGTCTCCAGGACCTGGCTGCGCACCGTGGCGTCGGCACGCACCTTGACGAGCAGGAGCTGCCGCTGCACGGCGGCGGCGGGTTCCAGCTCGACGATCTTGATGACGTTGATGAGCTTGTTGAGCTGCTTGGTGACCTGCTCCAGCGGCAGCTCCTCGACGGAGACGACGATCGTCATCCGGGAGATGTCGGGGTGCTCGGTGCGGCCGACGGCGAGCGACTCGATGTTGAAGCCGCGCCGCGAGAACAGGCCCGCCACCCGGGCCAGGACACCGGGCTTGTCCTCGACCAGGACGCTGAGGGTGTGCCGGGTCATCTCACTCGTCCTCGTCGAACAGGGGGCGGATGCCCCGCGCGGCCATGATCTCGCTGTTGCCGGTGCCCGCCGCGACCATCGGCCACACCTGGGCGTCCTTGCCGACCACGAAGTCGATGACGACGGGGCGGTCGTTGATCTCCATGGCCTTCTCGATGACCGCGTCGACCTCCTCGCGGGACTCGGCGCGCAGCCCGGCGCAGCCCATGGCCTCGGCCAGCAGCTTGAAGTCGGGGATGCGGTGCTTGTGCGTGCCCAGGTCGGTGCTGGAGTAGCGCTCGCCGTAGAACAGGGTCTGCCACTGGCGGACCATGCCCAGGTTGCCGTTGTTGATGACGGCCACCTTGATCGGGATGCCCTCGATGGCGCAGGTGGCCAGCTCCTGGTTGGTCATCTGGAAGCAGCCGTCGCCGTCGATCGCCCACACCTGGACCTCCGGCACGCCCGCCTTCGCGCCCATCGCGGCCGGGACGGCGTAGCCCATCGTGCCGAGGCCGCCGGAGTTGATCCAGGTGCGCGGCGACTCGTACTTGACGAACTGCGCGGCCCACATCTGGTGCTGGCCGACGCCGGCCGTGAACACGGTGCCCGCCGGGGTCAGCGCGCCGATCCGCTCGACGACGTACTGCGGGGACAGCGTGCCGTCGTCCGGCCAGGTGTAGCCCAGCGGGAACGTGCGGCGGACCTCGTCCAGCGTCTCCCACCAGGGCGTCAGGTCGACGACCCGGGCGGTGTTCTCCTTCTCGGCGCGGACCGCGTCGATCAGCTCGGCGATGATCTCCTTGCAGTCGCCGACGATCGGGACGTCCGCGCGGCGGTTCTTGGAGATCTCGGCCGGGTCGATGTCGGCGTGCACGACCTGCGCGTCCGGCGCGAACGTGGACAGCTGACCGGTGACCCGGTCGTCGAACCGCGCGCCCAGGGCGATCAGCAGGTCGGACTTCTGCATCGCGGCGACCGCGGCGACCGTGCCGTGCATCCCGGGCATGCCCAGGTGCTGCCGGTGCGAGTCGGGGAACGCGCCGCGCGCCATCAGCGTGGTGACCACCGGGATGCCGGTGGACTCGGCCAGCTCCAGCAGCTCGGCCGACGCCTCGGCCTTGATGACGCCGCCGCCGGCGTACAGGACCGGGCGGCGGGCCGCGGCGATCAGCTTCGCGGCCTCGCGCACCTGCTTGCCGTGCGGCCGGGTCGTCGGCCGGTAGCCGGGCAGGCGCAGCTCCGGCGGCCAGGAGAACGACGTCATCTCCTGGAGCACGTCCTTGGGGATGTCCACCAGGACCGGGCCGGGTCGGCCGGTGGAGGCCAGGTGGAACGCCTCGGCCACGGCGCGCGGGATGTCCGCGGCATCGGTGACCAGGAAGTTGTGCTTGGTGATCGGCATCGTGATGCCGCAGATGTCCGCTTCCTGGAACGCGTCGGTGCCGATCAGCGGGCGGGACTGCTGGCCGGTGATGGCGACCACCGGGACGGAGTCCATGTTGGCGTCCGCGAGCGGGGTGACCAGGTTCGTGGCGCCGGGACCGGACGTGGCCATGCACACGCCGACCCGGCCGGTGGCCTGGGCGTAGCCGGTGGCTGCGTGGCCCGCGCCCTGTTCGTGGCGGACCAGGATGTGGCGCACCTTGGTGGAGTCGAGCAGCGGGTCGTACGCGGGCAGGATCGTGCCGCCGGGGATGCCGAAGACCACCTCGCAGCCCACCGCTTCGAGCGAGCGGACGAGGGACTGGGCACCGGTCACGCGGATGGGGGCACCGCTCGGCGGGGCCGGCTTCGGGCGCGGTCCAGGGCGGGGCGACGGCGGCTCACCGGGAGCCGGTCGCGAGGTTGCGCTGGTCATCTGTCTGCCTCGTGGTAAGGAGAATGCACGGTCCGGGCACGAAAAAACCCTCGCCAACCCAGACGGGTCGCACGAGGGTCGCGCGTCGACGCAAGCTCGAGTGCCTAGGCGTCGACGCGCCTGGGAAGTACGAGAACGAGGTTGCGCTGCATGGCGCTGACGTTAACCGTCAAGTGCGGGAAGCGTCAACTGTGCGGGACGGCACTCCCGGATGGTGGACGCCCCCACGTGCGTCGACCCGGGCCGGGGTCACCCGCCCGGACGACCGGTGGCACCATCGGTGGCGTGTCGAAGGTCGTGTTCCGCATCCCCACCCCCGCCCTGCTCGCCGCCGCGCTCACGGTGATCTGCGCCACCCCGATCGCCTGGGCGGCGCCCGGTCTCCAGGCGATCTACCTGCTGCCGGCGGCGTTCGCGGTGTGGGTCGTGCGCAACCGGACCACGGTGGACGGTGAGCGGATCGTGGCCCGGAGCACGTTCGGCGAGCGGGTCGTGCCGTGGTCCGGGGTCAAGGCCGTCAAGGTGGTCGAGCGCGGCTGGCTGAGCGCGGTGCTCACCGACGGTTCGCTGGTCCGGCTGCCCGCCGTCCGGGCGGGTCACCTGCCCGCGCTGGCCCTGGTCAGCGGCGGTCGCCTGCCGAACCCGGCCGCGGCGGAGGAGGGGCCGGCGACGGCGCCCGAGCCGACCGCGGTGGCGTCGAGCACGGGCCCCGGGGACCCGGCAAGCGCGCCGGGGGGTGCCGCTTCGGGTGGTCCCGACCCGGCCGCCGCCGCGCCTGACCGGGAGGCAACGCCGCCCTCCGTACAGTCCGACGGGTGAGTTCGAACACGCGGACCCTCGGCCGGGTGCCCGTCGTCAGCCTCGTGCTGTCCCTCGCGGGCCTGGCCGTCTCGACCTACCTGACCGTCGCGCACCACACCGCGGGCGCGCTGCTGTGCGCCGAGGGCGAGGTGGTCGACTGCGGCACGGTCACCACCAGCGAGCAGTCCGAGCTGCTGGGCGTCCCGGTCGCGGTGCTGGGCCTGGCGTTCTTCGCGTTCCTCACCGTCGTCTGCCTGCCGTTCGCGTGGCGCGTGGAGGCGCTGCACTGGGCACGCCTGGCGTCGGTCGCGGTCGGCGTGCTGTTCGTCGTCTACCTGGTGGCCGCCGAGTTCCTGCTGATCGGCAAGATCTGCCTGTGGTGCACCGCCGTGCACGTGATCACGCTCGCGCTGGCGGCCGTGCTGGTCACGGGCGCGTTGCGGCGGAGTAGCCTCTAGGCACCGCTCCCACCACCCCGGCGCCCCACCCCCGCGCCGTCGGCGCCTTTCGCGCGCCCCCGCGACCAGCACCTGAACCGCAGACATGGAGGAGCCGTGCCACCGCTCCGTTCCCGCACCACGACCCACGGCCGCAACGCCGCGGGCGCCCGCTCGCTGTGGCGGGCGACCGGCATGACCGACTCGGACTTCGGCAAGCCGATCGTGGCGATCGCCAACTCCTACACGCAGTTCGTGCCCGGTCACGTGCACCTGCGCGACCTCGGCGACATCGTGGCCGAGGCGATCCGCGAGGCGGGCGGCGTGGCGCGCGAGTTCCACACCATCGCCGTGGACGACGGCATCGCGATGGGCCACAGCGGCATGCTCTACTCGCTGCCCTCGCGCGAGATCATCGCCGACTCGGTCGAGTACATGGTCAACGCGCACCAGGCCGACGCGATCGTGTGCATCTCGAACTGCGACAAGATCACCCCGGGCATGCTGAACGCCGCGATGCGGCTCAACATCCCCGTGGTGTTCGTCTCGGGCGGGCCGATGGAGGCGGGCAAGGCGGTCGTGGTGGACGGCGTCGCCGTCGCGCCCACCGACCTGATCACCGCGATCTCCGCGTCGGCGTCCCCGGACGTGGACGACGCCGGGTTGGCCGAGGTCGAGCGGTCGGCGTGCCCGACGTGCGGCTCCTGCTCGGGCATGTTCACCGCGAACTCGATGAACTGCCTCACCGAGGCGCTGGGCCTCTCGCTGCCCGGCAACGGCTCGACGCTGGCCACGCACGCCGCGCGCCGCGAGCTGTTCGCCGAGGCCGGCCGCGTGGTCGTGGAGCTGTGCAAGCAGTACTACGAGCAGGACGACGAGTCGGTGCTGCCGCGGTCGATCGCGAACCGCAAGGCGTTCGAGAACGCCATGGCGCTCGACATGGCGATGGGCGGCTCCACGAACACCGTGCTGCACGTCCTCGCCGCCGCGCAGGAGGGCGAGGTCGACTTCACGCTCGCCGACATCGACGCGCTCAGCCGCCGCGTGCCGTGCCTGGCGAAGGTGTCGCCGAACTCGGACTACCACATGGAGGACGTCCACCGGGCCGGCGGCATCCCGGCCCTGCTGGGCGAGCTGTGGCGGGCCGGGCTGCTCAACGAGGACGTGCGCACCGTGCACAGCCCGGACCTGGCGTCCTGGCTGGGGGCGTGGGACGTCCGCGCCGAGTCGCCGTCCGAGAAGGCGGTCGAGCTGTTCCACGCGGCGCCCGGCGGCGTGCGCACCACGCAGGCGTTCTCCACCTCGAACCGCTGGTCGAAGCTCGACACGGACGCGGCGGGCGGCTGCATCCGCGACGTCGAGCACGCCTACACCAGGGACGGCGGCCTGGCCGTGCTGCACGGCAACCTGGCCGAGCGCGGCGCGGTGATCAAGGCGGCGGGCGTCGACGAGGACCTGTGGCGCTTCGAGGGCCCGGCGCGCGTCGTCGAGTCCCAGGAGGAGGCCGTCTCGGTCATCCTGAAGAAGGAGATCAAGGCGGGCGACGTGCTGGTGGTCCGCTACGAGGGCCCCGCGGGCGGGCCGGGCATGCAGGAGATGCTGCACCCGACCGCGTTCCTCAAGGGCGCGGGCCTGGGCAAGAAGTGCGCGCTGATCACCGACGGCCGGTTCTCCGGCGGCACGTCGGGGCTCTCGATCGGCCACGTCTCGCCGGAGGCGGCGGGCGGCGGCGCGATCGGCCTGGTCCAGGACGGCGACCGCATCCTGATCGACGTGCACGAGCGCCGGCTGGAGCTGCTGGTGGACGACGAGGTGCTGGCCGAGCGGCGCGCGAAGATGGAGGCGTCCGAGCGGCCGTGGCAGCCGGTGGACCGGGTGCGCCCGGTGACCTCGGCGCTGCGCGCCTACGCGCGGATGGCGACCGACGCGTCCACCGGCGCGGTGCGGGACGTGAACAGGTAGCACGTGCCGAGGACCGGCCGTCCCGCGTGGGGCGGCCGGTTTTCGCACGTCAGGGCGTTTCGTCGACGTGCACCGGGCCGTCGGTGGAACACCCGTCAGCGGAACACGTAGAGGGTCGCGGCCGTCGCGCCCACCGCCGGCACCAGGCAGATGAACCCGGCCAGGAGCGCGTGGCGGAACCAGCCCCGGTTGTAGTCGAGCGCCGCCCGGCCCGGCCCGGCGAACAGCAGGCCGAACGCCATCGCCGCGTACGCGACCTCCAGCTCCACGCCGTCCGGCGCCAGGAACCCGGCCCGGTACTTGAGCGCGACGACGTTCGCCATCACGCCCAGCACACCGGCCGCCGCCAGCGGCGTGAACAGGCCCAGGACCAGCAGGCCGCCGCCCGCCAGCTCGGTGACGCCGGTGACCCACGCCAGGATGCGCGGCTCGCGGAAGCCCGCCGCCTGGAGGTAGTTCGCGAACCCGTCGATGCCCGGCCCGCCGAACAGGCCGAACACCTTCTGCAACCCGTGCACGACGAACGCGCCGCCCAGCGCCAGGCGCAGCACGAGCAGGCCGAGGTCGGGACCGGCGCTCCAGCCGAACGGCCTGCGCTCGTCGTCCTCGTCCTCGTAGTGCGACGACGGCTCGTCGTCGAGCGTGGAGACCGGCGCGTACCCGGTGGAGTCGAAGCTCTGCGTGTCCCGGTCGTACGCCTGCGCGCCGAACGCCGTGGTGCCGTCGTCGTCGAAGTGGTGCACCCCGCCGCCGCCCGTGCCGCTCGTCGAGTAGAACCCGTCGTCGGAGTAGCCGCCCGAAGCCCTCGAGCGGTCGTCGTGAGTAGCCACGCACCCGCACGTTAGGAGGTTCGGACGACGACCGCGAGCGTCCGTCCAGCCCTCCCCGCACACCCGAACGGCCTAGTAGTCGCCCGTCACGAGGTTGACCGGCAGCTCCCCGCGGGCGTAGCGGGCCACCTCGGCCGCCACCACCGCGTACGCGCGCTCGGCGTGACCCGTGCAGCTGCCCGCCACGTGGGGGGTGAGGAACAGCCCGGGGGCCGTCCACAGCGGGTGGTCGGCGGGCAGCGGCTCGGGTTCGGTGACGTCCAGCGCCGCCCGCAGCCGCCCCGACTCCAGCTCCGCGAGCAGCGCGCCCGTGTCGACCACCGGGCCGCGCGCCGCGTTCAGCAGCACCGCCCCGTCCTTCATCCGGGCCAGGAACGCCGCGTCCACCAGGCCGGTGGTCGCCCCGGTCAGCGGCACCACGACCAGCACCGCGTCGAAGTCGCCCAGCAGCTCCGGCAGCTCGTCCACGCCGTGCACGCCGGGCCGCGCCGTGCGGGCGACCATCGTGGCGGTCGCGTCGAACGGCTCCAGCCGCCGCCGGAACTGCTCGCCCAGGTCGCCCGCGCCGACCACGAGCACCTTCTTGCCCTGCAACGTGTCCGTCACGCGGTAGTCCCAGCGGCGCTCGGCCCGGGCCCGCTCGAACACCGGGAAGTCGCGGTAGACCGCGAGCAGCGCGCCGATCGCCCACTCGGCCGTGCTGCCGCCGTGCGCGCCCCGGCACGTGGACAGCAGCACGCCGTCCGGCACCGCGCCGACGAACCGCTCCGCGCCCGCCGACATCAGCTGCACGTACTTCAGCGCGGGCAGCTGCGCGAACACCTCGCGCGGGTCGGTGCTCTGCAGGAAGCGCGGCACGATCACCTCGGCCTCGGCGGCCTCGGCGGGCAGCGGTCGCCCCGCCTCGTAGCGGACCGGGCGGACACCCTCCACCCCGGACAGCGCGCGAACACCGACTTCATCGGGGACCAGCACGATGACGCTCACGGCGTCGAACGTTACGGCAGGGCCCGGTGCGGCACACTGGCCGCCATGCGGGAGCACGACGTCCTCAGCGGGGACGGCACGCGGATCAGGCTGTGGCGCACCGGCGGGGACGGCCCGGACGTGCTCCTGTCCCCCGGTCTCGGCGCGGTGCCCGACGGCTGGCCGGAGCTGCCGTCCGCGCGCGTGCACAGCTGGTACCACCGGGGCACGCTGGGGTCCGACCGGCCCGCCGACCCGGCCCGCGTCGAGCTGGCCGACCACGTGGCCGACGCGCTGGCCGTCCTCGACGACGGCGGGGTCGAGCGGTGCGTGGTGATGGGCTGGTCGATGGGCGTGACCGTGGCCGCCGAACTGGCCCTGCGGCACCCGTCGCGGGTCAGCGGGCTGATGCTCGTCGCGGGCTCGCCCGGTGACGCCTTCGCGGGCGTCCTCGGCGTGCCCGGCGTGCCCCCGGAGGTGCGGCGGGTCCTCGGCGTGGCCGTCGCGAGCGCGTTGCGCGCCGCCGGGCCGCTGCTGGACGGCGTGCTGCACCGGCTGCCCGTGCCGAACCTGCCGCACCCGCTGGTCGCGACGCTGCGCCGGTTCCTGCGGCACGACTGGCGGTGGTACTTCACGCTGGCCCTGGCCCTCGGCCGCACGCCCCCGCTCGACCTGGCCGGCGTGACGTGCCCCACCACCGTGCTCGCCGGGCGGTACGACGTGCTGGCGCACCCGGCCGGCGTGGTCGACCCGGTCGCCGCGCTGCCGCAGGCCAGGGTGCGCGTGCTGCCCAACACCCACTTCCTGCCGCTGGAGGACCCGCGCGTGGTGCTCGACGAGCTGGAGCTGCTGCTCGACCGGGTGTCCGCCGTGGAGCGGGTGCTGCGCGACGACGTCGACGGGCCGCTCACCCCGCGTTCACGGCCGCGCGCCTAACCTGGGTGGCGTGTCGCGACTGCGTGGAGTGGTGATCGGGTCGGCCCTCGGCCTGCTGGTCGCGGGCTGCGCGAGCTTCCCCGAGCAGCCGGGACCGGCGGGGTGGAGCGCGGCCCAGCAGCTGACGCCGCAGGCCGGGCCGGTGCCCGAGCTGCCCGGCGAGCTGCCCAAGGCGCCCCAGGGGCAGCAGCCCGGCCAGTCGCAGGCCCCCGTGCCACCGCCGCAGGGCTGCAAGGACTTCAACCCGGCCGTCGTCGGCACCTGCCTCGACCCGGTGTCCGGGGTCGCGCTGACCGACGTGAACCCGGCCACGGGCGCGGTGACGGCGCTGGCGACCGAGCGCGCCACCGGGCGGCTCGTGCGCGTGACGAAGGACGTGGACCCCGTCGAGCTGGCCCGCTTCGAGGTGGACGCCTCCACCGACGGCGGGCTGACCGGGCTGGCCCTGTCGCCCACCTACGCGGAGGACCAGCTCGTCTACGTGTACGTGACGACCGCCACCGACAACCGGGTGATGCGGATCGCGCCCGGTGACGTGCCCAAGCCCGTGCTGACCGGCATCCCCAGGGGACCGTCCGGCAACCGGGGCGTGCTGGCCCACGACCGCACCGGCGCGCTGCTCGTGGCGACCGGCGACGCGGGCAACCCGGCGTCGGCGGCCGACCCGGCGTCGCTGGCCGGGAAGGTGCTGCGGATCGACGGCTCCGGCCAACCCGCGCCGGGCAACCCCACCGCCGGGTCGCGCGTGCTGGCGTCCGGGCTGCGGTCGCCGGGCGGGCTGTGCGTGGCCGGCGACGGGTCGAAGACGTGGGTGACCGACGCGGGCGCGTCCGCCGACCTGCTGTACCGGGTCGAGGCGGGCAAGGCGCTGGGCGACGCGGCGTGGTCATGGCCGGAGCGGCCGGGCGTGGCGGGGTGCGCGTCGATGTCCGACATGGTGTGGGTGGCGACGTCCGCGACGCCGGGGACGCTCACGCTGCCGATGAACCCCGACGGCGGCTTCACCGGCAAGCCGGAGCCGATGCTGGAGGGCGAGGACGGCTTCGGCCGCCTGGGTCCGATGGTGGCGCTGGACGACCGGACGGCGCTGGCGGGCACGGTGAACAAGGCGGCCGGCGGCACCCCGGTGTCCAGCGACGACCGCGTGGTGATCATCCTGCGCCCGGACACGGCCGGCGGCAGCAGGGACTGACGTCCCGGGGGCCCGCGCCGGTTCCCCACCCCTGTCTTCGCGACTTTCCCGTTATCCCCTCACGGCGGTGGCATCTCCTGGTCGGCACCCGGTTCGGTGCCGACCCTGCGGACACACCCCTGAGAGGGACCATGTCATCACTTCCCGTTCCCGAGACGCCGTCTTCCGGGCGCCGCCGCCACGGCGTCCCGCGCACCAGGGGGCGTCGGCGGACCCTGGCCGCGTTGACCGCGCTGGCCGTGACCGGTTCGGCGGCGGTGTACGTGACCTCGACGTTCGCCGCCACCGCCCCGCCCGCGCAGCCGCTGCTCTCGCAGGGCCGGCAGGCGACGTCGTCGTCCACCGAGGCCGCCGCGTTCGGCGCGGCGAAGGCCGTGGACGGTGACCCGGGCACCCGCTGGTCGAGCGCGTTCCGCGACCCGCAGTGGCTCCAGGTGGACCTCGGCTCGACCGCGTCGATCAGCAAGGTCACACTTGCGTGGGAACGTGCCCACGCGCTCGACTACCAGTTGCAGTCATCGTCCGACGGCCTGACGTGGACGACGTTCGACCGGGTGGCGAATTCACCCGGGGGTACCGAAAGCCACGACGTCACCGCGACCGGGCGTTACGTGCGCGTGCACGCCACCAAGCGGTCGACCCAGTACGGCGTCTCCCTGTGGGAGTTCCAGGTCTTCGGCACGGCGGGCCCGACCACCACGACACCACCCGCAAGTGCGACGACCGGCGTCCCCACCACGTCGTCCCCCAGCGCCACGACCTCCTCCACCACGGCCGTCCCCACCACCACCGCTCCTACCACGACCGCCCCCGGCACCACGTCGGCCGGCCCGACCACGTCCGCGACCATCCCCCCGAACGCGGTGCGGGTGGCGGAGTTCGTGGCCGAGTGCCCGTTCACGCACCGCCTGCCGGACGACCCGATCGTGTTCCCCAAGCTGTCGGGCGCGTCGCACATGCACAGCTTCTTCGGCAACGAGTCGACCGACGCTCACTCGGACGTGAACTCCTTGTCCGCCGCGCGGAGCACCTGCTCGCCCTCGGTGGACGTGTCGTCCTACTGGGTGCCGACGCTGTACGTGGACGGTCAGCCGGTCGAGCCGACCGGTACCACGTTCTACTACCTGGGTGAGGGCGTGAAGCCCGAGGTGACGGCGCGCATCCAGCCGTTCCCGCTGGGCCTGCGGGTCGTCGCCGGCAACGCGAGGGCCACCGCGCCGGACGCCACCACGCTCTCCCGGTGGTCGTGCCTGCACGCCGGGCACGTGGGTTCGTCGAAGGACTTCGTCAACTGCCCGGCGGGCACGATGCTGGAGTCCTACCTGGACTTCCCGCAGTGCTGGAACGGCAAGGACCTGGACGCGCCGGACCACAAGAGCCACATGTCGTACCCGGTCGACGGCGGGTGCCCGGCGACCCACCCCGTGCCGGTCCCGAAGCTGCGCCAGGTGCTGCGCTACCCGGTCAGCGGCGACCCGTCGCGCATCAGGCTGGCCTCCGGCGCGGGCTTCACCATGCACGGCGACTTCTTCAACGCGTGGCCGGAGGCGGAGCTGGCCCAGCGCGTCCGCGACTGCATCAACGTGATCGTCAAGTGCGGCCCGAACGGCCGCCCATGACCCCCACCCCCCACACCTGTCCTGACCTGCACTTCTCCCGCACCCCTCGCGGTCCGGCCACCCCGCGCGGCAGGCGCGGCCTCGCGCTGGCCGTCGCCGTCGCCGCGGCGGCGCTGTGCGCGGCGTGCGGCAGCGGCCCCGCGGGCGGCGAGGCGGCCCCGGCGGCGGCCTCGTCCCCCGCAGCCGCGCCGACGACGGCGGCGAACGGCGGGTTGTCGCCCACCGACGTGGCCTGGCTGGAGCTGCTCATCGCGCAGGACGAGTCGGCGTTGGCCCTCGTCGGGGCGATGGGCGACGAGTGGGACGCGGTGGCGAGCGACTACCGGCGCGAGTTGGCGCGGGCCCGGGAGATCCTCGCGGGCGCGGGTGCCGTGGACAGCCGGCAGCACGAGGGGCACGACATGCCCGGGATGGTGCCCGCCGACGAACTGGCCGCGGTGTCGGGCGGCGAGGTCGGGCGGCGGGTGTTGCGGGCGCAGTTGGAGGAGTCCGCCGCGGTCGCCTCGGCCGAGCGGTCGGCCGGGGTGGCCGAGGACGTCGTGTCCTTGGCCGTCGAGGTCGAACGGTCACGGGCCGCGCACCTCGAAGGGCTCGGGTGAGGTAGGCGCATCGCAGGGCTGGGTGCACTCGGGACCTCGCGAGACCCCCGAGTGCACCCAACGCATCGCGGGGCTGGGCTGCACCCGGTGCGTCACGGGGCCGAGGTGCGCTCGGCGCGTCACGGGACCGGGCTGCACCCGGCACATCGCGAGGCTGGGGTGCGCTCGGCACGTCGCGCAGCCGGGGTGCGCTCGGCGGGTCGCGGGTCGCGGGTCGCGGGTCGCGGGTCGCGGGTCGCGGCTGCGCTCGGCGCGTCGCGGGCAGGGTGGGCTCGGGGCGTCGTGGGCCGGGTGTTCGGGGCGTTGGTCGTCGGTCGGCTGCGGGGGCTCCTCGGGTCGTGTGGTGGGCGTTGATCGCGTCCGCTTGGTCTTCAACCGATGTCCGGGACCGGCGTTTACGTACATCGATCACCCGATCGTGTAGCCATCGGGGCTGTCACCAGCGGAGATGACGGGGGCCGCCGGGGTGTGGGGGACGAGCACCCCCTCCCCCCGGCGGCCTTGGTGCACCCGGTGTTCAGTGTGCCGTTCGGTAGAGCGCGTCCGCTACCTGCCAGTACAACCCCTTCGGGTGGTCTCGGAAGAGTGGTTCCGTGCCGAACAGCACCGCTTCGGCACCTCGCGGGGACCGGCCCGCCACCACGGCCGCCTGGCCCGCCGCCTCCGCTTGGCCGCCGGTGCCGTCGGGGCGGCTCGCCCAGTGGCCCGCGACCACGTCCTCGTAGCGCTGGAGCGCCCGCACCCCCTCGCCCAGGTCCGCGAACCAGTGGGGGGCGTACACGAACGAGTGGTCCTTGACGCCCGCTCCGTCCACGACCGACACCACGCCGTTGGCGTCCTCCCTGCCCGCCACCGCACGGACGGGGAGCAGGGACGTGTCCGTCGCGAACCTCGCCCCGGTCGCACCCCTCGTCACCACCCCGCCGCGCGCCAGGAAGGCGTCCACGGCGGCACGCGCGGCGGGGGTCAGCTGGTCGTGGCGCAACCCCGACGAGACGAACAGGACGTTCACCCCGGTCAGGTCGAACCCGGCGTTCAGCGCCGCCGTCGACACCGGCCTGACCTCGAAACCCATGTCGCGCAACGCCTTCAGCTCGTCGGCCGCCACCGCGCCGGCCACCACCGGGCGGACCAGGGGGCGGGTCGGCGCGGTGCCCGCGGCGGTGAAGCGGGCACCGTGGCGGTCCGAGACCTCGGTGACCGCCGCGCGGGCGGAGGCGGGGGCGACGACGGTGCCGTCGTCGGCGCGGCGCAGCGCCACGCCCCGCGCCAGCAGGTCGTTGACCGCCGCCGCGTCCCTGCCGTCGCGCGGGACCAGGGACAGGTCCCGCCCGGGGGCCGCGTCGACCGAGCCGGTGGGCGACGCGGCGGCCACGGGTCGGCCGCGCACGTCGAGGCGACCGGTGGGCACGGCGTCGACGGTGGCTCCCCACAGCAGGCCGTGGCTCCAGCCGCTGATGTCGTACATGACGTCGACCCGGTCGGAGATGTCGCTGCCCGCCTCCAGCAGCACGTTGGCCAGCGCCCGCTTGGGCTGGTGCATGTCGACCACGTACGACCCGGCGGGGTGGGTGCGGCCGGCGAGGGTGAACGGGCGGTCGGCGCGCGTCACCCGGACGTCGTGCGCGACGAGGTGGTCGACGAGCCGGGCCGCGGCGGCGCCGGAGCGCTGGCCGTCCCCGACCGGGATGACGTAGGCGCGCGGGAACGTGGTGGTGTAGCGGTCCTCGGGCCCGAAGCCGGGGACGACGCCGTCGGGCACGGTGCGCTGCGGTTCGCCGGCCAGGCCGCGCCGGAACACCTCGACCTGGTTGTCGAGCATGGGCAGGCGGTTGTCGCGCACGTAGCCGAGGGCGCTGCGGACGGTGGCCTCGACGACGTCGGTGTTGATCGCGGAACGCCGGCGCAGCTCCGCCTCGGGCAGGGTCTGGTAGTCGCCCCGGTTGACCCGCATCGGGACCTCGATCGTGTAGGACACCGCGCCGTGGTACATCGAGTACTGGGCGGTGTAGATGGGCGCCCACCCGTCCCACTCGCCGGGTTGGTAGTCGCGGAACGGGATCTCGGGTCGGGCGGCCTCGGGGTGGCCGAGGGCCTGCACGGCCTTCTCCATGCGCAGCCCGCCGGCGTAGCCGTGCTCGACGTAGAGGTCGAAGTCGTAGTTCTGGCCGTGCGGCGGGGTGGTGGGTTCGATGAGGGTGTTGGCCACGTAGCCGTGCTGGTCGAGCACGAGCAGCGGTTGGACGCGCTCGACGACGTCGCGCAGGGCGCGGGACTCGGGTTGGGAGTTGGTGACGAAGTCGCGGTTGAGGTCGAAGCCGGCGCCGTTGGCGCGGGTGCCGGTGACGCGGCCGTCGGGGTTGGCGCTGAGGGTGAAGTAGACGCGGTGGCGGCGCAGGAACGTCGACGCGGACGGGGTGAGCGCGAGGTCCTCGATGACGCGCAGGGCGCCGTCGGTGCCCTCCCACTCGTCGCCGTGGATGTTGGCGTTGACCCAGACGGGCGCCTTGTAGGCGGTGCGCAGGAAGATGTCGCGGCGGGCGGCGACGGGGTCGTTCTCGATCTTCTCGCGCCACGCGTCCTGGCGGCGGGTCTCGGCGGGGGTCTCGGGCGCGGTGAGGGTGACGAGGTAGAGGTCGCGGCCCGCGGTGGACTGGCCGACGACCTCGACGGAGACCCGGTCGCTGCGGCGCTGGAGGTCGTTGAGGCGGGGCGCGAGGGAGTGGTAGGGGGCGAGGCCGAGCTTGAGGGCCTTGTCGGTGGGGTCCTCGGGGTAGGCGCGGAGCTGGGTGCGGCGCGGGTAGCCGGGGTTGGCGTCGGGCCAGTTGTCGCCGCGCGCGGTGGTCGCGGTGAGCGGCGCGTCGGTGGCGGCGACCTGGTTGCGCTCGGGGCCGTTGCCGGGTTCGCGCCCGGTTCCGGTGGCCGGGGCGGCGGTCGCGGGTGTGAGCAGCGTGGTCGGCAGCAGTGCGGTCAGCAGCAGTGCGGCGAGCAGGGTCGAGCGCACCGGTCACCCTCCGATCACCGGGGAACCCGGGAGGGGTTCGCTCCCTCCTGACTAGTGGGCGGGCCGGTCCCGGGTCAACCGGTCGACCGGGGGGAGCCGGGGCCGCCGGGTGGTGGTCAGCCGGACCCGAGGCAGACGAACGGCCTGCGCAGCGGGTCGACGGCGACGGCGTCGGCGAGGGCCACGGCGGGTCGGGCGCCGGCGGCGAGGTGGCGGTGGAAGTCGGCCATGGCGGCGGCCGAGGGGTGGTCGCCGACGCGGCTGGAGGCGGCGATGACGGTGCGGGTGCCGCCGGCGAGGAGGGCGCCGGCGAAGCCGAGGGGTTCGTCGCCGGGGCGGACGCGGTTGAGGGCGAGTTCGCACGCGGCGAGGACGACGCGGTGCGGTGGGTGGCGGACGCGGCCGACCTCGTGGGCGAACAGGGCGCCGTCGACGAGTTCGAGGCGGGAGAACAGGGCGTTCTCGGGTTCGTGCTCGCCGTGGGCGGCGATGTGGGCGAGGTGGACGCCGTCGAGGGCGTCGAGGACGGCGGTGACGCGGGCGTCGGCGACGCCGAGGACGGTGGCGTCGCCGTGGTAGCCGGCGAGGTTGTCGATCTCGCCCTGGGCGGCTTGCAGGCCGGGGCCGCTGACGAGCAGGACGCCGTCGGCGGCGGGGCGGTCCTCGCGGGTGGCGGACACCCAGGCGGTGGCGGACGGCACGGCGGTGGTGGGCCGGTTCGCGCAGGTCGGGAGGACGCCCCAGGGGACGACGTAGAGGGCGCCGGTGGGCACGACGACGAGTTCGCGGTCGCCGAGGAGGGCCGCGAGGGGGCGCAGGAGGAGCTGGTCGAGCTTGTCGGCCTCGCGGCGCGCGGAGGCGGCGATGACGTCCAGCAGGGGTGGTGCCAGGTGGTCGGGGGCGAGGGCGTTGAGGTCGGCGTGGAGGCGGCGGGCGCCTTCGGTGGCGGCGGCGGCGGAGCCGAGGCGCACCATGCGGACGCGGTCGTCGACGAGGACGACGGCGAGGAGTTCGTCGCCGCTGACGGCGTAGCTGACGAGGGCGCGGCCGGCGAGGCGGGCGAGGACCTCGTCGGGGGTGACGACGGGGCGGGGCGTGCCCCAGGGGTGGGCGGCGCTCCAGCCGAGGCGGGAGGCGGCGCGCTGGCTCGTCCGGAGGCGGGTCTCCAGTTCGGCGGTGGGCAGGCCGTCGAGGCGGGCGCGGAGCAGGACGCGGCTGAGCCTGCGGACCTCGGTGATCCGCTCGCCGAGTTCGCTGTCCACGGTGGACTCGGCGGGGTCGTAGCGGTAGAGCTGGGCGCGGGTGCGTTCGAGCCAGGTGAACAGGCGCTTGGCGTTGGCGGCCGGGTCGCGGCCGCGCAGCACCAGCCCGATGGCGAGTTCGCCCAGTTCGCGGCCGTGGACGGCGGTGCCGGAGACGAGTTCGAGGCCGCCGAGGCGGTCGCGCACGCGGCCGAGTTCGGCGAGGCCGGCCTTGGCCTGGGCGAGGGCGACGCGGTGGTTGCCGCGGGCGAGGGCGAGTTCGGCGCGGCAGAGCCGCAGCACCATGCGGTGGTCGATGGGGGCGGGGCGGCGGGCCTTGGGGACGCGGCGCAGCAGGTCGGCGGCGCGGTCGGGGTTGGCGCGGCGGATCTCCAGGCGGGCGGCGAGGACGAGGGCGAACGCGGCCTGGTCGGGGAGCTTGAGGTCGGCGAGTTCGGCGGACAGCGCCTCGGCGCGGGCCACGACGGCGGCCCCGGGGCGGGGCGGGGTGCCGGCCGCGTCGCGGGGGCGGGCGGCGAGGGGGCGGGTGGCGAGGGGGCGGGCGCCGAGGAGGCGCTGGGCGTCGACGCGCAGGGCGATGAGGCCGGCGACGGCGGCCCACGCGGGGCTGCCCCGGCGGGCGAGCTTGCGCTGCGCGGAACCGGCCGTGCGCTTGGCGAGCAGGAGGTCGCCGTCCTGGAGGGCGGCGGCGGCGCGGAACAGCTCGGCTTCGGCGACGTCCTGGCCGGTGCGCTGGCGGCGCAGCTCGGGCAGCACCTCGTCGAGGAGCCGGCCGGCCTCGTCGGCGAGGCCGACGCTGATCATGGCCTCGGCCTGGTCGATGCGCAGGCGCAGCAGCAGGCCGGGTTCGAGTTCCTGGAACGCCCGGTTGGCCTCGTGGTAGTACCGGAGGGCGGCGGGGATGTCGCCGGCGCGCTGCACGGTGTTGCCGAGCGCGTGCTTGGCGATGGCCGCGCGCAGCGGCAGGTCGTGGGCCTCGGCGAGGGCGACGACGCGGTCGAGGTCGCGGACGGCCCGGTCGTGGTGGTGGACCTCGCCGTGGGCGTTGCCGCGGTTGGACAGGGCGAGGGCGAGGAGGTTGACCGCGTCGGGGTCGGGTGCGCGCCGGATCGCCGCGTCGAGCAGGTCGACCACGACGTCGAGGCTGGCGATGCCCTCGTCGATGCGGCCCACCCGGCACAGCAGGGCGGACCGGTTGAGGTTCGCGGTGGTGGCGAGGCGGGCGCGCAGCACGTCGTCGCGCAGCTCCGCGAGTTCGCGGTCGACGGCGGCGAACTGGGTGAGGCCGTCCTCGACGTTGCCGGTCTCGCCGAGGCAGAAGGCGAGGAGGCTGAGGAGCCGGATGCGGACCTCGTGGCGTTCCTGGGGGTCGACGCCGGGGGTCTCCAGCAGTTCCAGGCCGCGCCGCATCTGCCGGATGGCGGCGGGGTGCCGGTCGGCGGTCGCGGCGTCGAGTGCGCTGTCGCGCAGTTCCCGGGCGAGGGCGACGGCCCGAGCGGGTTTCGGCGCAGGCACGGTCATATCAGATCACAGCCGGTGCGGGGGTGCCGCCGACTCGGGGTCGGCGGCACCGCCGCGCGTCACCGGGCGATCGTCAGACGGCGGCCGCCGGCTCGCTCCCGGGCTTGTAGGGGCCGCCGTTGGGCGTCGGCAGCGGTTCGCCGCCGGGCTTGTAGGGGCCACCGGTGGGCACGGGCAGCGCGCCACCGCCGCCGGAGCCGGCCTCGGGCACCACCAGGTCGGTGGTCCCGGCGACCAGGTCGTCCTCGATCGCGTCGATCTCCGCGACGAGCTTCGGGTCGGTTCCAGCCATGACGTCGTCCTCCCCTAACAACGGGCCCGTCCAGGCTTGTGCGCGACGGGCGGTCCAGTCCGGTGGCGACCTCCCCGACCGCCTCCCGAACGGGCCCAAGCCTTACACAGATGGACGCAGCCACGAGGAGAAATTTCACTATGAGCTACCAAGATCACGTTCAGCGCCGCGTTGACCAGCAGCAGCATGGTCAATTGAGCTTTGTTACCACTCGAACGGACGAATGCCTTCACAGGCTGCATCCACTGTGGGTCCGCAATAGTGTGGACACCCGCCCCGGCAACGGCCCCCGGGAACGACCCCCGGGAACGACGAGGGGGGCGGCACCCGCGGGCACCGCCCCCACCCGGTCGCACGACCTACGAGCAGCGGGCGATCACGAGCTCCCGCACGCGCTTGGCGTCCGCCTGGCCCTTCGTCGCCTTCATCACCGCGCCGACGATCGCACCGGCCGCGGCGACCTTGCCGTCGCGGATCTTCGCCGCCACGTCCGGCTGCGCGGCCAGCGCCTCGTCGACCGCCTTCTCCAGCGCGGAGTCGTCGGACACGACCTTCAGGCCGCGCGCCTCGACGACCGCGTCCGGCTCGCCCTCGCCGTCGAGCACACCGGTGACGACCTCGCGGGCCATCTTGTTGGTCAGCTCACCGGAGTTGACCAGCGCCACGACCCGCGCCACCTGCGCCGGCGTGATGGCCAGCCCGGACAGCTCCACGCCCCGGTTGTTGGCCTCCTTGGTCAGGTAGGCCACCCACCACGACCGCGCCTCGGCGGGCGTCGCGCCCGCGTCCACCGTCGCCGCCACCAGGTCCACCGCACCGGAGTTGACCAGGTCGCGCAGTTCGGCATCGGTCAGCGACCACTCCTGCTGGACGCGCTTGCGGCGCTCCCACGGCAGCTCCGGCAGCGTCCCGCGCAGCTCGTCGACCCACTCGCGCGACGGCGCGACCGGCACCAGGTCGGGTTCCGGGAAGTACCGGTAGTCCTCCGCGGTCTCCTTCTTGCGCCCCGGGGAGGTGCTGCCCGTGGACTCGTCGAAGTGGCGGGTCTCCTGGGTGACCGAGCCGCCGTTCGCGAGCACCGCCGCCTGGCGGGTCATCTCGAACCGCACGGCCCGCTCGACGCTGCGCAGCGAGTTCACGTTCTTCGTCTCGGTGCGCGTGCCCAGCTCGCCCGTGGTCTTCGGCGAGAGCGACACGTTCGCGTCGCAGCGCAGCGAGCCCTGGTCCATCCGGACGTCCGACACGTCGAGCGCCTTGAGCAGGTCGCGCAGCGCCGTCACGTAGGCGCGCGCCACCTCGGGGGCCCGCTCGCCGGTGCCCGGGATCATCTTGGTGACGATCTCGATCAGCGGCACGCCCGCGCGGTTGTAGTCGAGCAGCGAGTGCTCGGCGCCGTGGATGCGCCCGGTCGCGCCGCCCACGTGCAGCGACTTGCCGGTGTCCTCCTCCATGTGCGCGCGCTCGATCTCGACCCGCACGACCTCGCCGTCGTCCAGCGTCACGTCGAGCCAGCCGTTGAACGCGATCGGCTCGTCGTACTGCGAGGTCTGGAAGTTCTTCGGCATGTCCGGGTAGAAGTAGTTCTTCCGGGCGAACCGGCACCACTCGGCGATCTCGCAGTTCAGCGCGAGGCCGATGCGGATGGCCGACTCGATCGCGGTGGCGTTGACCACCGGCAGCGCGCCGGGCAGGCCCAGGCACACCGGGCACACGTTCGTGTTGGGTTCGCCGCCGAACGCGTTGGCGCACCCGCAGAACATCTTGGTGTTGGTGTGCAGCTCGACGTGCACCTCCAACCCCAGCACCGGGTCGTAGCGCTCGACGACCTCGGCGTAGTCCATCAGCTCGTCCACCGACGTCATGACTTCCCGCCCTTCCGCAGCCCGCGCGCGGCCAGCGCCGCACCGGTGATGGCCACCAGGATGCTCGCCGCCGCGTTGGCCAGGGCCAGCTTGTCGCCCTTGCCGCGGGCCGACTTCAACGTGGAGAACGCGCTGGTCGCGGCACCGGCGGCGCCCACCAGCGACAGGATCACGCGCGCCTTCTTCACCGGGCCACCGCCAGGTCCGGCACGCCCAGGACCAGCGCCGACCCGGCCGCCGCGTCCCGCGCCGCCTCGTAGGCCGCCGCCACCCGGTACATGCGGTGGTCCTGGAGCGCCGGGGCCATGATCTGCAGCCCCACCGGCAGGCCGTCCTCGTCGGACAGTCCACTGGGGAGGCTCATGGCCGCGTTGCCCGCCAGGTTGGCGGGGATCGTGCACAGGTCGGCCTTGTACATGGCCATCGGGTCGCCGGTGCGCTCGCCGATCGGGAACGCCGTGGTCGGCGTGGTCGGCGACACCAGCACGTCGACGGTCGCGAACGCCGCGTCGAAGTCCCGCGAGATCAGGGTGCGCACCTTCTGCGCCGACCCGTAGTAGGCGTCGTAGTAGCCCGACGACAGCGCGTACGTGCCGATCATGATGCGGCGCTTGACCTCGGGGCCGAACCCGGCCTCGCGGGTCAGCGACATGACCTCCTCGGCGCTGCGGGTGCCGTCGTCGCCCACCCGGATGCCGTAGCGCATCGCGTCGAAGCGGGCCAGGTTGGACGACGCCTCGCTGGGCGCGATCAGGTAGTACGCGGGCAGCGCGTAGTCGAAGCTCGGGCAGGAGACCTCGACGACCTCCGCGCCGAGCTGCTTGAGCTGCGCCACGGCCGCCTCGAAGCTGCGCAGCACGCCCGGCTGGTAGCCGTCGCCGGAGAACTGGGTGACCACGCCGACGCGCACGCCGGACAGGTCGCCGTTCGCGCCCTCGCGGGCCGCCGCCACCACGGGCGGGACGGGCGCGGCGATCGAGGTGGAGTCCAGCGGGTCGTGGCCCGCGATGACCTCGTGCAGCAGGGCCGCGTCGAGCACCGTGCGGGCGCACGGGCCGGCCTGGTCCAGCGACGAGGAGAACGCCACCAGGCCGTAGCGCGACACGCCGCCGTAGGTGGGCTTCACGCCGACCGTGCCGGTGACCGCGCCGGGCTGGCGGATCGAGCCGCCGGTGTCGGTGCCGATCGACAGCGGGGCCTCGAACGCGGCCAGCGCCGCCGCCGAGCCGCCGCCGGACCCGCCGGGGATGCGGTCCAGGTCCCACGGGTTGCGGGTGGGCCCGTAGGCGGAGTTCTCGGTGGAGGAGCCCATCGCGAACTCGTCCATGTTGGTCTTGCCGAGGACCACCACGCCCGCCTCCTTGAGGCGGCGGGTGACCGTGGCGTCGTAGGGCGGCAGCCACCCTTCGAGCATCTTGGAGCCGACCGTGGTGGGCACGCCCTCGGTGGTGAACACGTCCTTGAGCGCCACCGGCACGCCGGCCAGCGGCCCCACGGCCTCGCCGGCGGCGACGGCGTCGTCCACCTTCTTCGCGGCGGCCAGCGCGCCCCCGGTGTCGACGTGCAGGAACGCGTGCACCGCGCCGTCGACCTCGGCGATCCGGTCGAGGTGGGCCTGCGCGACCTCGACCGCGGAGACCTCGCGGCTCGCGATCCTCGCGGCCAGCTCGGCCGCGGTGCTGCGGATCAAGTCCTTGCTCATGCTTCCTCACCCAGGATTCGAGGAACGCGGAAGCGGCCTTCCTCGGCGGCGGGGGCGCCCGCGAGCGCCTGCTGCTGACCGAGGCTGGGACGCACCACGTCCTCGCGGAACACGTTGGTCAGCGGGACGGCGTGCGACGTGGGCGGGATGTCCGCGGTGGCGATGTCGCCGACCGTGGCAACCGACTGGAGGATCACGTCCAACTGGCCCGCGAACAGGTCGAGCTCGTCGTCGGTGACGGCGAGCCTCGCCAGTCGGGCCAGGTGCGCGACCTCGTCGCGGGAGATGCTCGGCACCTCGTCAACCCCCGGGGGTCTGGTTTTATGGTTTTTGGACCCACCGAGTCTATGGGCTGGTCAGGGGGACCTCGTACCGGGTTGCGCGCCCGCGCGCGCGGGGGTGCGCGATTTTACCGGTGCGCAACGCGGCCGGGAGGTCGGAAAGCGAAGCTGCGTCTGCGAGAATCACCGGTCGGCAAGTCCCACCACCTGCTCTTGGAGGCGTGCACCGTGTCCTTCCTGATCCGGGTCCAGCTCCCGGACCGTCCCGGCACACTGGGCGCGGTCGCCACCGCGCTCGGCGAGATCGGGGCCGACATACTGAGCGTGGACGTGGTGGAGCGCGGGGCGGGCCTGGCCATCGACGACCTGGTGGTCGAGCTGCCCTCGGGCCGGTTGCCGGACGTGCTGATCACGGCGGCCGAGTCGATCGAGGGCGTCGAGGTGGACGCGGTGCGGCCGTACGCGGGTGTGCTGGACACCCACCGCGAGCTGGAGCTGGTCGAGGAGGTCGCCGAGGACCCCAAGCACGGGCTGGAGGTCTTCACCGAGGGCGTCCCGAAGATCATCCGGGCGGGCTGGGCCGTCGTCGTGTCGTGGGACGGGCGGAAGGTGCACCGGCTGACCTCGTCGTCGGCCGCGCCGGAGACCCGCCTGGAGTCCCAGCCGTGGATGCCGCTGGCGCGGGCGACCGTGCTCGACGGCGACGACGACTGGGTGCCCGAGACGTGGCGCGAGCTGGGCACCGAGCTGGCCGCGACGCCGCTGGGCAAGCCGGACCGCGTGCTGCTGGTCGGCCGGCCGGGCGGTCCGATGTTCCGCGCGGCCGAGGTGGCGCGGCTGGCGCACCTGGCGGGCATCGTGTCCGTCGTGCTGCCGGACTGAACCCCGGCTAGTCCTCCCCGCCGGTCACGGCGACCGCGACGCCGAGGCCGATCATCGTCGCCCCGCCGACGCCGCCGACCGCCGCGAGCCGGCGCGGCGAACGGGCGAACCAGGTCCGCGCGGTGGCCGCGGCGAGGCCCCAGGCGCTGTCCGAGGCCACCGCGATGAGGTTGAACACCAGGCCGAGCAGCAGCACCTGCGCCACCACGTGCCCGCGTGCCGGGTCGACGAACTGCGGCAGCACGGCGGCGAAGAACACGATGGTCTTCGGGTTGGCCACGCCGACCGCGAACCCCTCCCACAGCGTGCGCAGGCCGCCGCGCGCGACGCCGCCACCGCCGCCACCGCCGCCGCCGGGGTCGGCCGTCAGCTCACCGCGCCGGCGCACCGCCTTCACGCCCAGGTGGACCAGGTAGGCGGCGCCGGCCAGCTTGAGCGCGGTGAACACGAGCGCCGAGCGCTCCACGACCGCGCCCACGCCGAACGCCACGGCCACCACCAGCAGGTACGCGCCCAGGGTGTTGCCGACGACGGTGACCAGCGCCGCCCGGCGGCCGTGCGCCAGCGCCCGGCCGATCACGAACAGCACGCTGGGCCCGGGGACCAGGATCAGCGCGAACGACAGGGCCGCGAAGGCCCACAACCGCTCGGTGGACACCATGCGCCCAGGCTAGGCACCCGGTCCAGGCAGTTTCAGCCGCGCGCCAGGGCCACCAGCTGCGCGTTCGTCAGGCCCGTCTCGCCGTCGCGGCCCAGCAGGGTGTCCTCCAGGCCGACGCGGGTGTCCAGGCCGCGGGCGAGCGCCAGGTCCAGCACCGGCCACGCGCTGTCGTCCTCGCCGTGCAGCAGCACGGGCGCGCCGAGCGGCGCGAGCAGGTCGAGCAGGCGTTCGGCGTCCCCGGTCGTCCCCTCCGGCCGCACCTCGGCCAGCACGCGGACCGTGCCCGGCGGGAGGCCCGCGTCGAGCAGGGTGCGCGCCGCGGCCTCGTGGAACACGCCCAGCTCGATCCCGACGCCCGCCTCGCGCAGGGCCGCGGCGCACCCCCGCCAGCCCTCCTCGTGGACGTTGACCGACGCCACGTCCGGCCGGCCCGCCGCGAGGCCCGCCCAGCCGCGCAGCAGCTCGGCCCGCCGCACCGGGTCCGGCACGACCCACGCGCCCGTCGTCACGCCGATCTCCGCGCCCGGCACGGCGGCGCGCACCACCGCCACCGCCGTGGCGACCTCCGGTCCGGCCAGGACCTCCAGCCCCACCACGTCACGGGGGTGGAGGTGGAACGCCGACACCCCCAGCTCGGCGCACGCCGCGGCGTCCGCGGCCAGCTGCTGCGGGGTGATCGGCAGGTTCGGGTGGTCGCCCGGCACGCGGGCGCCGTTCAGACATGCCTGGAGCACGGAGCCCACTCAACCGCACGGTGTTGGATACCGCCATGCAGACGCTCACCCCGGCCCTGCTCCGACACCACGCGGGCGCCAAGTCCTACTGGCGCGGGTTGACCTACCGGGACGCCGTGGTGGAGCTGGTCGTGCGCTCGCGGCACGTGGACGCGACCGTCGTCGGCGCCGACACCTACCGGGTGTCGCTGGCCTGGGAGGGCACCCACCTGGCGGGCGACTGCTCGTGCCCGTACGGGGCGCAGGGGTTCTTCTGCAAGCACTGCGTCGCGGTCGGCCTGGTGCTGCTCGACCGGGGCCTCACCGTGCCGCCGCCCGACGCGGAGGACGCGGAGCTGCGCGCCCGGCTGGGCGAGCTGGACCACGCCGAGCTGGTCGAGCTGCTCTACGAGCGGGCGAGCGCCGACCGGGCGCTGCGCGACGCCGTCATGCGAGTTCGAGGCTGAACGCGCAGGCCACGACGTCCACGCCGGGCACCGGCAGCCAGTCGCGCTCGGGCAGCCGCCGGAACCCCAGCCGCCGGTAGAGGCGGTGCGCGGTGAGCATGTGCTCGGAGCTGCTCATCACCAGCCGCCGCGCGCCCAGCTCCCGGGCCCGCGCGACGACCGCCAGCACCAGGGCCTCGCCGACGCCGCGCCCGCGCGCCCCCGGGCTCACCGCGAGCATCCGGAACTCGACCTCGCCCGGCCGGCTGACCTCGGCGTACGGCGTGCCCGGCCGCACCACGGTCACCGTGCCCAGCACCGTGTCCTCCACGTCCACCGCCACCAGCAGCTCCGCCTGCGCGGCCCGCGACCGCGCGTCGACCAGCACGTCGGCGTACCCGCCGGTGTGGCTGTCGATGTGGCGGTCGGCCCGGTAGGCGGCCACCGTGACCGCACCGGCCGCCGCCCACTCGTCTTCCCTCGCGGGCCTCACCACGACGTCGGCCATCTGGCACCCCTCCACCTCGGCGACTCCCGATTCCCGATTCCCGATTCCCACCCCCAGACAACTGCGCGGGTGGTGGTGCGATCAAGGTCCGGCGGCGATGTCACCCGTTGCCGCCCGCAAGACTGCGGAGCGCGTTAACCGGTTGCCGCACCCCGGGTCGGCCTGGTTGCGTGGTCGGGGTCCCGATCCCCCGAGCGAGGAGACGCGTCGTGCGAGCTGTCACGCCCTTCCGGAAGGTCCTGAACACCTGCCAAGAGGACGTGACACCTGGTGCGAACGCTCAACCTGGGCATCCTGGCCCACGTCGACGCCGGTAAGACGAGCCTGACCGAACGGCTGCTGCACACCGTCGGCGTCATCGACGTGCTCGGCAGCGTCGATGGCGGCAGCACGCGGACCGACACGCTCGACCTGGAGCGGCAGCGCGGCATCACCATCAAGTCCGCGGTGGTGTCGTTCGAGGTCGCGGGCACGACGGTCAACCTGGTCGACACCCCCGGCCACCCGGACTTCATCGCCGAGGTGGAGCGGGTGCTCGGCGTGCTCGACGGCGCGGTGCTGGTCGTGTCGGCCGTCGAGGGCGTGCAGGCGCAGACCCGCGTGCTGGCGCGGGCGCTGCGGCGGCTGCGCATCCCGACGCTCGTGTTCGTGAACAAGGTCGACCGGGGCGGCGCGCGGCCGGAGGCGGTGCTGCGCGACCTGGCGGCGGTGCTCGCGCCCGCCGTGGTCGGCACCGGGCGGGTGCTCGGCGCGGGCACGCGGTCGGCGTCGGTCGTGCCGGGGCTCGCCGACGACGCCGCCGAGGTGCTGGCCGACGGCGACGACGCGCTGCTCGCCGCCTACGTCCGCGGCGACCTGCCGGACCTGCGGCCGGCGCTGGCCGAGCAGACCCGGCGGTGCGCCGCGCACCCGGTGTTCTTCGGGTCCGCGATCACCGGCGCGGGCGTGCCCGACCTCGTGCGGGGGCTGGTCGAGCTGCTGCCGGCGGCGTCCGGCGACCCGTCCGCGCCGCTGTCGGCGCTGGTGTTCAAGGTCGAGCGCGGGCACGCCGGCGAGCGGGTCGCCCACCTGCGGCTGTTCGGCGGCGTCCTGCGGGTGCGCGACCGGGTGCCGGTGGCGGGCGTCGGGCGGAAGGTCACCGGTATCGCCGCGTTCGCGCACGGCGACGCGGTGCGCGCCGACGCGGTGTCCGCCGGGCAGGTGGCCCGGGTGTGGGGGCTGGGCGGGGTCCGCGTCGGCGACGCCGTCGGCGCGCGGCCACCGGTGGTCGTGCACCGGTTCGCGCCGCCGACGCTGGAGACCGTCGTGGTGCCGGCCCGCGCGGCCGACCGGCCCGCCCTGCACGCGGCGCTGGCGCGGCTCGCCGAGCAGGACCCGCTGATCGACCTGCGGCAGGACGACGTGCGGCGGGAGATCCGGCTGTCGCTGTACGGCGAGGTGCAGAAGGAGGTCGTGCAGGCCACCCTCGCCGCCTCGCACGGCCTGGACGTGGCGTTCCGCGAGACCACCACCGTCTGCCTGGAGCGGCCGGTCGGGGTCGGCGAGGCGGTGGAGGTCGGGCAGCAGGGCGACAACCCGTTCCTGGCCACGGTCGGGTTGCGCGTCGAACCCGGTGACGGCGTCGCGTTCGCGCTGGGCGTGGAGCTGGGGTCGATGCCGTTCGCGTTCTTCAGGGCCGTCGAGGAGACCGTGCGCGAGACCCTCGCCGAAGGGCTGCGCGGCTGGCGGGTGGACGACTGCGCGGTGACCGTGACGCGCGCCGGCTACTGGCCCCGGCAGTCGCACGCGCACGCCACGTTCGACAAGTCCATGTCCAGCACGGCGGGCGACTTCCGGCTGCTGACCCCGCTGGTGCTGATCGAGGCGCTGCGGCGGGCCGGCACCGCGGTGCACGAGCCGGTGCACCGGTTCGCGCTGGAGGTCCCGACCGACGTGCTGGGCGTGCTGCTGCCCGCGCTGGCGAGGCTGCGCGCCGTGCCGCTGGACACCCGGCCGGGCGGGCGGACGACCGTGCTGGAGGGCGACGTGCCCGTCGCGTCCGTGCACGCCCTCCAGCGGCGGCTGCCGTCGCTCACCCGCGGCGAGGGCGTGCTGGAGACCTGGTTCTCGCACCACTCCCCCGTGGTCGGGGAGCCGCCGGCGCGGGCGCGCACCGACCACGACCCGCTCAACCGCGAGGAGTACCTGCTGCGCGTGACGCGGCGGACCGACTGACCACGCCTCCGCCTACGAACCGGCCTGATCCCCCTCGGCGGGGCTTTCGCCGGCCGGTTCCCCGGCAGGGCTCTCCTCTGCGGAGGGCTCCTCTGCGGGGGGCTCCTCGACAACGGCCACGGCCGCCGCGGCTTCCGGGCCCTGCTCCAGCAGGACCCGGAAGCCCGCCTCGTCCAGCACGGGCACCTTCAGCTGCGCGGCCTTCTCGGCCTTCGACCCCGGCGACTCGCCGACCACCACGAACGCCGTCTTCTTCGACACCGACCCCGCCGCCTTGCCGCCGCGCGACAGGACCGCCTCCTTGGCCTCGTCCCGCGAGAACCCGTCCAGCGAGCCGGTGACCACGATCGACAGGCCCTCCAGGGTGCGCGGGACCGACGCGTCGCGCTCCTCGGCCAGCCGCACGCCCGCCGCGCGCCACTTCGCCACGACCTCCTGCCGCCACGGGGTGTCGACCCACTCGCGGACGGCGGCGGCGATGGTCGGGCCGACGCCCTCGGCCGCCGCCAGCTCCTCCTCCGACGCCGACGTGATGCGGTCGAGCGAGCCGAACTCGCGGGCCAGCGCCCGCGCCGCCGTCGGGCCCACGTGGCGGATCGACAGCGCCACCAGCACCCTCCACAGGGGACGCTCCTTGACCGCCTCCAGGTTGTCCAGCAGCTTGTGCGCGTTGGTGGTCAGCCCGCCGTGGACGGTCCGGAAGAGGCCGACCTCCAGCAGCCGGTCCGCGTCCAGCGAGAACAGGTCGCCCTCGTCGCCGTAGACCGGCGAGTCGACCAGGGCCGCCGCGGCCTCGTAGCCCAGCACCTCGATGTCGAGCGCCGACCGGGACGCCAGGTAGGCCAGGCGCTCCCGCAGCTGCCCCGGGCAGCCCGCCGCGTTGGGGCAGCGGATGTCGACGTCGCCCTCCTTCATGGGGCGCAGCAGGTGGCCGCACTCCGGGCAGGACACCGGCATCACGAACTCGCGGGCGTCGGCGGGGCGGGCGTCGACCACCGGGCCCAGCACCTCGGGGATCACGTCGCCGGCCTTGCGGATGACGATGCGGTCGCCGATCAGCACGCCCTTGCGGCGGACCTCGCTCGCGTTGTGCAGGGTGGCGCGGGCGACGGTGGACCCGGCGACCTTCACCGGCTCCATCACCGCGTACGGCGTGACCCGGCCGGTGCGCCCCACCTGCACCTTGATGTCGAGCAGCGTGGTGGTGGCCTCCTCCGGCGGGTACTTGAACGCGATGGCCCAGCGCGGCGCGCGGGACGTGCTGCCCAGGCGGCGCTGCAGCGACACCTCGTCGACCTTGACGACCACGCCGTCGATCTCGTGCTCGGCGTCGTGCCGGTGCGCGCCCCAGTGCTCGACGTGCCCGGCGACGTCCTCGAACGCGGTCAGCACCTTCGTGTGCGGTGACACCGGCAGGCCCCACGCGCGCAGCGCCTCGTAGGCGGCGGACTGGCGGGTCAGCTCGAAGCCCTCCCGCTTGCCGAGGCCGTGGCAGATCAGCCGCAGCCGGCGGGACGCGGTGACCTTCGGGTCCTTCTGCCGCAACGAGCCCGCCGCCGTGTTGCGGGGGTTGGCGAACGGCGGCTTGCCCGCCTCCACGAGCCGGGCGTTGAGCTCCAGGAAGTCCTCCACGGCGAAGAACACCTCGCCGCGCACCTCCACCAGCTCGGGCACCGGGTGCTCGTCGGTGCCGGTCAGCACCTCGGGCACGTCGTCCAGCGTGCGCACGTTGAGCGTCACGTCCTCGCCGGTGCGCCCGTCGCCGCGGGTGAGGGCGCGGACCAGCCGGCCCTTCTCGTAGAGCAGGTTGACCGCCAGGCCGTCGATCTTCAGCTCGCACAGGTAGTGGACGCCCGTGCCGACCTCCTTCTCGACCCGTTCGAACCACGCGCGCAGCTCGTCGGGCGAGAACGCGTTGTCCAGGCTGAGCATCCGCTCCAGGTGGTCCACCGCCCGGAACTCGGTCGAGAACGTGCCGCCGACCCGCTGGGTGGGCGAGTCGGGGGTGGCCAGGCCGGGGTGCGCCCGCTCCATGGCCTCCAGCTCGCGCAGCAGCGCGTCGAACTCACCGTCACCGACCGTCGGCGAGTCCTTCACGTAGTAGTTGAACTGGTGCCCGCGCACCACCTCCGCCAGGGCGGCGTGGGCCTCCCGCGCGGCGGCGGGCACGTCCTCCACGCCCTCGGCGGGCGGTTGGGTCTCGTTCACCGGGTCGCTGCTGGTCACAGCATGATCCTAGTCAAGGGGCCCGACATTTTCGCCGCTGTCCCCGGCCATCCCCCGAACCAGTTCGCGCAGTTCCAGCAGACCGATCGTGCCCTCCGGTTCGGCTGACGCGGTCTCCACCCGACCGAGTCGTTCGCCCGCCAGTCGCTCACCCAGGGTGACGTCCAGGGGGAGGAACGTCATGGTCCGCCGGGCCGCGTCGTCCAGCGCGGCGAACTCCGGGTGGTACACGGCGACGTCCACGAGCCCGTCCGCGACCTGGGCGACGACCCGCACGTCGGCGAGCGCGATCCGCCGCGCGCCCAGGTTGACCGTCACCCTGGTCGGGTCCGGCACGGGCGGCACCGAGTCGTGGTACTCCCAGATCATGTCCCCGGCGGGCGCGGCGGCCATCCAGGCGTCGGTCCACGCCCGCAGCCTCGGGTCCTCCTGCCCGGTGAGGACCAGCGCGTAGATGGCGCGGTGCCCGCGTTCGAGGGAGAAGCGCAGGTCGGGGTGGACGGCGGCGACCAGGGCGCCGATCTCGTCCTCGACGCGGTGCGGCTCGCCGTCGCCGAGCGCCGCGCTGACCGCCGGCAGCAGCTCGAACCAGGCCGTCCAGAACGCGACCGCCGCCTCGTCCGGGTTGGGCAGGTGCGCGCGGGCTCCCCCGGCCTGGGGTCCGGGCACGTCGGGGCGTCGGCGGCGGAACCAGCTCATGGCCCCATTGAACTACGCCGGACCGCCACCGCGAGGAGTTCCGCGGCAGGTCCCACGAGCCGCCGCCCGCCCGGCCACACGGCCCGCAGCACGCGCCGCAGGTCCAGCCCGACCGGCACCTCCACCAGCCGCCCGTCGGCCAGGTCGACGCCCACCGCGAGCGCGCTGAGCACGGCCGGCGCGACCCCGGCGACCACCGCGCCGCGCACCGCCGTCGTCGACCCCAGCTCCAGCGCGGGCGGGCACGCGCCGGGCAGCGCGCGGTCGAGGGTGTCCCGGGTGCCCGACCCGCGTTCCCGCACCACCAGCGGCGTCGCGGCCAGCTCGGCGGCGGTCGGCCCGCGCCGCCGCCGCGCCCACGGGTGGCCGGGCGCGACGACCAGGGCCAGCCGGTCCACCGCGACCTTCCGGGTGGACAGCCCGGCCAGCGCGCCGGGCGCCTCGACGAACCCGACGTCGACCGCGCCGTCGCGGACCAGCCCGACGACGGTCTCCGAGTTCGTCACCCGCAGCCCCACCCGCAGGCCGGGCCGGGCGCGCCGCAGCTCGGCGATCCAGCCCGGCGCGAGGTGCTCGGCCACGGTCATGCTGGCCGCGACCCGCAGCTCCGCCTCGCGCGCCGACCGCAGCGCCTCCGCGCCCGCCAGCAGCCCGGCGACCTCGTCGAGCACGCGCCGCGCCCGTTCGCCGACCACCACGCCCGCCGGGGTGAGTGCGGAGCCGCGCCGGCCCCGGTCCACCAGCACCAGCCCCAGGGCGCGCTCCAGCGTGGCCAGGCGCTTGCTCGCCGACGGCTGCGCGACGCCGAGCCGTTCGGCGGCCCGGCCCAGGCTGCCCAGCTCGCCCACCAGCACCAGCAGGCGCAGCGAGTCCAGGTCCGGGGTCATAGCCCCAGGGTATGACCCCAGAGCGCGTTGCCGCCTACCGGCGAGGCCCGCGCGGGCGCACGGTGGACGGGTGCTGATCGCCGCGGTGGTGCTGGGTGTGCTGGTGGGCGGCCGGGTGCCCGACCTGACGACGTGGACCCGCCGGCTGCTGCGGACGGGCGTCGTCCTGCTCGGGTTCCAGCTGTCCGTGCCGGTGCTGGTGTCCCTCGGACCGGGCGTGCTGGTCGCGGTCGTGGTGACGGTCGGCGTCACGTTCTTCGGCACGCTGTGGCTGGGCAAGCGCTTGCGCCTGCCGCGCGGGCTGACCGTGCTGGTGGCGAGCGGCTTCTCGATCTGCGGCGCGTCGGCCATCGCCGCCGTGGAGGGCGTGGTGGAACGGGAGGACGAGCACGTGGCCGCGGGCGTCGCCCTGGTCACCCTCTACGGCAGCCTCGCGATGGTCGCGCTGCCGCTGCTCGGCGCGTCGGCGGAGTGGACCGGGCTGAGCGTGCACGAGGTGGCGCAGGTGGCCGCCGCCGCCCCCGCGGGCGGGCTGGCGACGGCCATGGCGGTCAAGCTCGCCCGGGTGGCGCTGCTCGCTCCGGTCGTGGCGTACCTGGGCGGGCGGCGCGGCGTGCCCGGGTTCCTGCTCGGGTTCGCCGCCGCCGCCCTGGCGGGCCCGCTCGTGCCCGCGCCCGTGCTGGACGTCGTCCGCACCGCCACGGCGGTCCTGCTCGCCGCCGCCCTGTTCGGCCTCGGCACGGCCGTCCGGCCGCGCGCCCTGCTGCGCCTCGGCCCGCGCCCGCTGCTGCTGGGCCTGCTGTCGACGCTGCTGGTGTGCGGGACGGGCTACCTGTCGCTGCGGGTGGTGTGAGCGCGCAGCAGGTCGGCGTTGAGCCGGGCGATCGTGGTCAGCGGGATGCCCTTGGGGCACACCGCCGTGCACTCGCCGGTGTTCGTGCAGCCGCCGAACCCGGCCGCGTCGTGCTCGGCCACCATGTCCCGCGCCCGCGACCACCGCTCCGGCTGCCCCTGCGGCAGCACGCCCAGGTGCGTCGCCTTGGCCGCCGTGAACAGCATCGCCGAGCCGTTCGGGCAGGCCGCCACGCACGCGCCGCACCCGATGCACGCCGCCGCCTCGAACGCGGTGTCCGCGTCCGGTTTCGGCACGGGCGTGGCGTGCGCGTCCGGCGCGGACCCGGTCGACACGCCGACGTACCCGCCGGCCGCGACGACCCGGTCGAGCGCCGACCGGTCCACCACCAGGTCCCGCACCACCGGGAACGGCCCGGCGCGCCACGGCTCCACGGTCACCACGTCGCCGTCGCGGAAGTGCCGCAGGTGCAGCTGGCACGCCGTCGTCGCCCGCTGCGGCCCGTGCGCCACGCCGTCGATCACCAGGCCGCACGCGCCGCAGATGCCCTCGCGGCAGTCGTGGTCGAACGCCACCGGCTCGCCGCCGCCCGTGATCAGCCGCTCGTTGAGCACGTCGAGCGCTTCGAGGAACGACATGTCCGGCGACAGCCCGTCCAGCTCGTAGTCCACCAGGCGGCCGGTGTCGTCCCGCTGCCGCCAGATCCTCAGGGTCAGCCTCACGCGTAGCTCCTGGTCGACGGGGTGACGTGCTCGAACACCAGTTCCTCCTTGTGCAGCACGGGTGGCGCGCCGACGCCCGTCCACTCCCAGGCGGCGACGTGGGCGAAGTTCGCGTCGTCGCGCAGCGCCTCGCCGTCCGGGGTCTGCGACTCGGTGCGGAAGTGGCCGCCGCACGACTCGGCGCGGTGCAGGGCGTCGACGCACATCAGCTCGGCCAGCTCGAAGAAGTCGGCCACCCGGCCCGCCTTCTCCAGCTCCTGGTTGAAGTCCGGGCCGCCGGGCACCTTCACGTCGCGCCAGAACTCCTCGCGCAGCTCCGGGATGCGCTCCAGGGCCTTGCGCAGCCCGGCCCCGTCGCGTTCCATGCCGCACTCGTCCCACATCAGCCGGCCCAGCTCGCGGTGGAACGACTCGGCGGTGCGCCGGCCGTCCGCGGCCAGCAGGGTCTTGAGCCTGCCGCGCACCTCGGACTCGGTGTCCGCGACCTCCCGGCGGCCCTCGACGGGCTCGAACGGCGCGTCGGCCAGGTAGTCGCCGATGACGCCGGGCAGCACGAAGTAGCCATCGGCCAGGCCCTGCATCAGGGCGCTCGCGCCCAGCCGGTTGGCGCCGTGGTCGGAGAAGTTCGCCTCGCCGATCACGTACAGGCCGGGGACGTTGGAGCGCAGGTCGTAGTCCACCCACAGGCCGCCCATCGTGTAGTGCACGGCCGGGTAGATGCGCATCGGCACCCGGTACGGGTCGTCGCCGGTGATGCGCTCGTACATCTCGAACAGGTTGCCGTAGCGCTGCTCGACGGCCCGCCGCCCGAGCCGGCCGATCGCGTCGGCGAAGTCGAGGTGCACGCCGCGCTTCTCGTCGGAGATGTTCTTGGCCGCCCGGGAGGCGATGTCGCGCGGCACGAGGTTGCCGAAGCTCGGGTACATCCGCTCCAGGAAGTAGTCGCGCTCGTCCTCCGGGACGTCGTTCGGCGCGCGCCGGTCGTGCGGGTCGCGCGGCACCCACACGCGGCCGTCGTTGCGCAGCGACTCGCTCATCAGGGTCAGCTTCGACTGGTGCTCGCCGCTGACCGGGATGCACGTGGGGTGGATCTGGGTGAAGCACGGGTTCGCGAACAGCGCGCCGCGCCGGTGCGCCCGCCAGATCGCCGTGGCGTTGCAGCCCTTGGCGTTGGTGGACAGGTGGAACACGTTGCCGTAGCCGCCGGTGGCGAGCACGACGGCGTCCGCGAAGTGCGTCGAGACCTCGCCGGTGACCAGGGACCTGACCACGACGCCGCGCGCCCGGCCGTCCACCACGACGAGGTCGAGCATCTCGGTGCGCGCGTGCACCTCCACCCGCCCGGCCGCGACCTGCCGCTCCAGCGCCTGGTAGGCGCCCAGCAGCAGCTGCTGCCCGGTCTGGCCGCGGGCGTAGAAGGTGCGCGAGACCTGCGCCCCGCCGAACGAGCGGGTGTCGAGCAGGCCGCCGTACTCGCGGGCGAACGGCACGCCCTGCGCCACGCACTGGTCGATGATCGCGGTGCTGATCTGGGCGAGCCGGTGCACGTTCGACTCGCGGGAGCGGAAGTCGCCGCCCTTGACGGTGTCGTGGAACAGCCGGTGCACGCTGTCGCCGTCGTTGCGGTAGTTCTTGGCCGCGTTGATGCCGCCCTGCGCGGCGATGCTGTGCGCCCGGCGCGGGCTGTCCTGGTAGCAGAACGACGTGACCCGGTAGCCGAGTTCGGCCAGGGTCGCGGCGGCGGACCCGCCGGCCAGGCCGGTGCCGACGACGATGACGTGCCGGTTGCGGCGGTTCGCCGGGTTGACCAGCCGCGCGGAGAAGCGGCGGCGGTCCCAGCGGGACTCGATCGGCCCGTCGGGGACGCGGTGGTCGGCGATCGGGGAACCCTCGGTGAAGTGCATGTCAGCCCACCAACCCGGTGATGACGGCGAACGGGACGGACAGGAAGCCGGCGCAGATCACCGCGGCCGCGCCGAGGCCGATCGCGCGCGACGTGGTGACGCCCAGCGTCTGCGCGGCGCTCCACACGCCGTGGCGGACGTGGAACCCCAGGGCGAGCACGGCGGCGGTGTAGGCCAGCACCACGTACCAGTGCCGGAAGTCCGCGACGACGTTGGCGTGGATCTCGCCGGGCACGCCGTGCGGGTTGAGCCACCCGGCGGTGAGGTCGAGCAGGTGGTAGACCACGAACAACGCGATCACCACCCCGCCCCAGCGCATGGTGCGCGCCGCGTAGCCGCCTTGCACGCGCCGCCGGTGCTCGTAGCGACCGCGTGCCCGCCGGGCGCGGGCGGTGAGCTGGTGGGCGGCGGTGAAGTGCAGCGCCACGGCGACGAGCAGCGCCACCCGCGTCGGCCACACCGCGCCGACCTCGCGCAGCCACCGGCCGTAGCCGTCGATCGCCGCCGGGCCGGCGAAGATCGTCAGGTTGCCGACCATGTGCGCGACGACGTACAGCAGCAGCACGGCGCCGGTGACCGCCATGACGGCCTTCTTGCCGACGGTGGTGCGGTAGAGCCGGATCGTGTCCACGCCCAGGACGGTAGGAACACGTGCGACGAGTCGTCCAATACATCGTGGAGTGCCTGACGATAGCCTGGCGCTATGACGTTGACGCAGCTCGCGTACTTCCTGGCAGTGGCCAGGACGCGGCACTTCACCCGCGCCGCCGAGGAGGTGCGTGTGGCGCAGCCCTCACTGTCCAAGCAGATCCGCGCCCTGGAGCGGGAGCTGGGGGCGGAGCTGTTCAGCCGCGCGCGGGGCAACATCGCGCTCACCCCGGCGGGCGAGGCGCTGCTGCCCGTCGCGAGCCGCATCCTGTCCGATGTGGACACCGCCGGGCTGGAGGTGGCGGAGCTGGTGGGGCTGCGGCGCGGCCGGGTGCGGGTCGGGGCGACGCCGAGCCTGTGCGGGAGCCTGCTCGCCGACGTCATCAAGCGCTTCCACGACGCCTACCCGGGCATCCGGGTCGTGGTCACCGAGGGCGGGTCGCGCGACCTGGTGGCGGCGCTGGAGGTCGGCGACCTGGACCTGGCGCTGGTCATCGTCTCGCCCGCGGACGCCGACCGGGCGCTGACCGTGGTGCCCGTGCTGCGGGAGGAGCTGGTGGTGGCGTCCGCCGAACCGCTGGGCGTGACCCGGATGCGGCTGACCGACCTGCGCGAGCACCCGCTGGTGATGTTCCGCGCGGGCTACGACCTGCGGGAGACGACGCTCGCCGCGTGCCGGCGGGCCGGGTTCGAGCCGTCGTTCGCCGTGGAGGGCGGGGAGATGGACGCCGTGCTGCGGTTCGTGGAGGTGGGGCTGGGGGTGGCGATCGTGCCGTCCACGGTGCTGGCCACGCGGTCCCTGCACGCCACGCCGCTCGCGCCCGGCACCACCCGCACGGTGGCGCTGGCGCACCGCACGGACGTGGCGCCGACGTCGGCCGGCCGGGCGTTCCGCGACGTCCTGCTCGGGTTCCTGCGCGGGGCGGAAATGCCCTCGGGCGTGCACCTGATCGGGTCGTAGGCTGCGCGGCGTGCTGATCCGACGCGAGACCGCCGCCGACACCGACGCCGTCCGGGCCGTGACCGAAGCGGCATTCGCCGCCCGACCCGGCGGCGAGGCGTGGCTGGTCGGCGCGCTGCGCGAGGACGCGGGCTGGATACCCGCCCTGTCCCTGGTGGCCGAGGTGGACGGCGAGGTGGTGGGCCACGTGGTGTGCACGCGCGCCACCGTCGGCGACGCGCCCGCGCTGGGCCTGGGACCGCTGGGCGTGCGGCCGGACCACCAGCGCGCGGGCGTCGGCACGGCCCTCGTGCACACCGCCCTGGGCGTCGCCGAGGGCCTGGGCGAACCGGTCGTGGTGCTGCTCGGCGACCCGGCCTACTACTCCCGCTTCGGCTTCCGCCCCGCCGCCGACCTGGGCATCACCCCGCCCGTGCCGGAGTGGGCCCCGCACTTCCAGGTCCGCGCCCTGACCGCCTGGACGCCGTCGCTGCGCGGCCCGTTCCGCTACGCGGAGCCCTTCGACCGCCTCTGAGCGCGCCCGACCCGGCCGGTCACCACTCCTCGGGCGGCTCCACGAACGCCTTGCCCAGGTCGCGGGTCAGCGCCAGCGACCGGCGCACCCACGCCGCACCCGCCCCGGCGAGGCCGCACGTCGGCGTCGGCACGGCGTGCGTGCCGAGGATTTCGCGCGGGAAGCCGAGCCGGTCGACCAGGTCGAGCACGGGCCGCGCGACCTCCCTCAGCTTCCGCGGCGAGCCCGGGTCGGTGCTCGGCGTGACGCCCAGGAACAGCTGCGTCCCCTCCTCCCACGCCTCGCCGACCTCGTCCCACAGCGACTCGTCGAGCACCGTGACGTCGAACGAGACCGCCTTCGTGCCCGCACCGCGCAGTAGGGCGATGGGCGGGTTCGCGGCGCAGCAGTGCACGACCACGTCCGCCTCGATCCCCTCGACCACGCGCTGGAGCAGGTCGCGCGCCTCGGGCTCGGGGACGGCGGCGACCGTGCCGAGCTTGGACGGCGTCGGCAGCAGGCCGCGCAGCACGGCGGGCAGCGCCGGTTCGTCCAGCTGCACGAGGACCGCCGCGCCGGTGCGCTTCGCGACCTCGGCGACGTGCCGGTTCAGCCCCTCGGTGAGCGAGGCGGCGAACTCGCGCAGCGCGCCGCGGTCGGTGAGCACGCGGTGCCCGCGCGGCAGCTCGACGCTCGCCGCGAGCGTCCACGGCCCGGCGGCCTGCACCTTGACCAGGCGCGGCGGCGCCGGTTCGGCGGCCTCCTCGAACGCGTCGAGGTCGCGGCGCATCAGGTCCACCGCCCGCCGGTGGTCCCGGCCGGGGTGCGCGGCGGTCCGGTAGCCGGACGGGACCACCTCGACGGGCAGGTCGACCAGCAGCCCGGCGGTGCGGCCGATCATGTCCGCGCCGACGCCGCGCGCGGGGAGTTCGGGCAGGTGGGGAAGGTCGGGCAGCTCGCCGAGAACGATCCGCGAGGCTTCCAGCGGGTCGGTTCCGGGCAGCGAGCCGAGGCCGGTGGCGGTACCGGCGGTCCAGGGGAGGGCGTCCACCGGCACAGTCTCCCACCGACCGGTCGGCGGGCGCCCGTGCCGGAAGAGGTCTAGACCCATTGACGTGGTGGTACAGACCACATACGGTCACCTTGTCGGTGCCGACGGTCGCGGCGGCACCACCACGACCGTGGTGTGGGGACGTGCCGCGCCCCACGTCCTCACACCACTCCCCACCCGCCGTCGGTAGGGTGCGCCCGCATGGGCATCGACGTCGCCGCGGAGCTCTCCCTCGGGCTCGACGACCGGGACGACGCGTGGCGGTTCATCAGGTGGTACGCGGAGCACTTCGCGGCGCCGCTGGAGGACGGTGACGGCCACGCCGTCGAGGAGGCCGAGGAACGGCTCGGTGTGCGGCTGCCCGCGGCGGTGCGGGAGGCGTACGCGCTGTTCGGGCGGCGGGCGGACCTGACGAGCAACCAGGACGAGCTGCTCGCGCCGGACGAGCTGCTGCTGTCCGGCGACGTGCTGGTGTACCGGGCCGACCACCGGGCCCGCGCGCACTGGGGGTGGCGGTGCACGACCCCGACGACCCGCCGGTGCTCGTGCGCACCGACCCCGCCGGCGCCTGGGAGCCGTGGCTGGACCGGTTCTCGTGGGCCTGCGTGGAGCTCGTGCTGTCCGAGTCGCTGTTCCCGCGCGACGACATGACCGGCTGCCGCGAGGTGGACGAGGGCGAGCTGCCGCTGCTCGACCTGGCCTTCACCCGCATCCCCGTGCCCTCGCCGCCCGACACCCGCTGGTACGCGGGCGACGAGGTGGTGCTGCGCGTCCACCGCGACCGGGTCGCCCGGGTGCGGGGCGCCACGGCGGAGGCGGTGGACCGCGTGCTGGCGCTGTTCCCGGGCGACTGGACGCGCTGAGCGGCGGTCAGCCCAGCAGGACCAGCACGCCGATGCCGATCAGCACCACCGGCAGCACGACGTGGCCCCACCGGCCCGGGGCGCGCGCCACCGCGGGCCGGCCCGCGAAGAACAGCGCCGGCAGCACGGTGTCGTCGACGTTCGTCACCGCGAACAGGCCGGCGGCCCGCAGGATCTCCACCGGGAGACCCCGGGTGGCCGGGCCCCGCCCCGGACACGCCCGCGCTCAGGCCGAGCGGCGCAGCCCCAGCACCTGCAGGGCGATGAACGCGGCCACGGCCGCCGCCTGGGCCAGCACCAGGAACACCCCGAGCCCGGTGACCGGGAACCACCCGGCGAACGCCACCAGCAGGCTGCCCACCACCCACACCAGGTTGCCGACCACGACGACCGCGACCAGCGGCCGGACGGGTCGCACGCCGAGCAGGAAAACGCCGATCCCGTACACCACGAGGAAAACGCCGAGACCGATCACGAGGCCGCGCGGCAGCCCGTGGTCGACGTCGAGGAAAAGGGCCGACAGGCCCAGCGAGCCCGAGGCGACGCCGTCGAGCTTGAGCGCGAAGCGGAGCAGGCCGTCAGTGCGGACAGCGGTAGTCGTCATGGCCACGACACTGCCGCCCGGAGCACTGCCGGCGGTATGCCGAACACTGCCAACGCCTGCCGGTTCTCACGGCACGACCTGCGACGACAGGTCTTCGGCCACCAGTTTCGCCGCCGCGTTCTGCCAGTTGTGCAGGGTCCGCTCCGGGACCTGGTCCACGAACCACGCGAGCGCCCGGCGGCCCACCGGGTCGAGGTCCTCGCGCTTGGTGCGCCTGCTGTAGGGGCGAATACCGGCGACGTAGTAGAAGTAGAGCGCGTTGTAGTGCCGCCACTCGTCACTGGTGCCGAATTCGCCGTCCCGCGGTTTCAACCGGGAAATGCCCTCCAGCAGCAGCGACTTCAACTCGGCCGCGCGTTCCAGCGGGTTGTCCGCCGCGCCGCGCGCGGCCAGCCGGGCGTCGATCACCGGCAGGTCCACCAGCGGGCTGGCGACGAGCTTGCCGAGGTCGCCGTAGTGGCTCAGCGCGCGGCGGACCAGCTTCGCGAAATCGGCCGGCACCTCCAGCGGCGGGCGCTTCGGCAGCGACTCGACGGCCTCGCGCAGCTCGGCCCGCTCGTCGGCCACCCGGGGCACGGCGACCCGGTCGGCGAGCAGCGCCAGCGGGTTCGCCAGCACCTGCACGGCGATCGCGGCGGCGACCGTGCCGTACAGCAGGGGCACCAGCCGGTCGTCGAGGAACAGCGCCACCTGCCCGCCGAAGACGGCCGCGAGACCGGCCGAGGCGAGCAGCGAGCGCAGCATGTCGCCCCGGATCGCCTCGCCCTCGTCGAACGCGTCCGCCACCGCCACGAGCACCCCGAACAGCAGCAGGTCCACGCCCGCCGAGGCGACCACCAGCGCCCTCGGCAGCACGTCGAGCAGCAGCGCGCCGCAGCTCAGGCCGAACAGCGCGGTCGCCGCGCCGAGCAGCGCGCGCCGGGTGCGCAGGCACAGCACCAGCGCCGCGGCGAGCGGCACGAGCACCACGGCGGGCGCGAACCAGGCGGCCACCAGCAGCGGCACGGCGCTCCAGCGCCACCACCGGTCGTGGCGGGCGGGCAGCCGGCACACCACCGCACCCGTCCAGGCCACGGCGGGCACGGCCAGCGCCACCGGCGGCAGCGGCAGCGCGATCACCGCGGCGTAGGCGAGCAGCCCGGCCGAGGCGCGCCGCAGCACGGGTTTGCGGGGGTCGCGGACCAGCAGGTAGAGGCCGAGCCACCAGGCGAGACCCGAGGTCACCACCGACAGCGTGATCACCGGGCGATCCTACGGTTGCGCCCACTGGGACGATGTGCGTCATGCCAGTCGAGCTGACGCTGCGCAGGGTGGCCGAAGAGGTCGGGCGCGGCGACCTGGCGAGCGTGCTCCGGGCGCGGCAGCGGCTGGTCGGGCTCGTGACGAGCTACCCGGACCGGCTCGACCTGCGCCTCCGCCTCGCCGAGGTGTACCGGCTGCTGGGCGACGCCGCGCAGGCCGGGCGGTGGAGCTACCTGGCCGAGGAGCGCGACGAGGCCGAGGTGGCGGCGTTCGAGCGCGCCTACCGCACGCCGCTGGCCCGGCTGACCGCGATGAACTGGGTGAGCGGCGAGGCGGGTGCGGCCACGCCGACCGCGCGCGACCGGCTGGTGGCGCTCCGGGTCGCGGCCGACGCGCAGCTGCGCGCGGAGCTGGTGGTGACCGAGGACCGGGACTCGTCGTGGACGACGAACGCGCTCGTGCTGCTCGGGCTGGTCGTGGTGCTGCTGTGCTTCGTCGTCGGGGCCGTGACGCTGGTCATCTGGGTCTACAGGTGGTTCACCGGGTGAGCGCATCCTGGTGACATGAACCCCGACGTCTCCGCCGCCGCCGACCGCATCCGACCGCACGCCCGCCGCACGCCGCTGTGGCGCGTCGAGGTCGACGGCCGGCCGCTCGTGCTCAAGCTCGAACACCTCCAGCTCACCGGCTCGTTCAAGCTGCGCGGCGCGCTGAACAGCCTGCTCACCGCGGGCTCGCCGGACCGGGTGGTGACGGCGTCGGGCGGCAACCACGGCCTCGGCGTGGCGAAGGCCGCCCAGCTGCTCGGCCTGCCCGCCACGGTGTTCGTGCCGGTCAGCGCGCCGGAGGGCAAGGTGCGGCGGATCGAGGCGGCGGGCGCGAAGCTCATCCGCCACGGCGACACCTACGCGGAGGCGGTGCTGGCGGCGCGCGAGACGCCCGGCCACTACGTGGAGGCGTACGACTCGCCCACCGTCATCGCCGGTCAGGGCACCGTGGCGGCCGAGGTGGTGCGGGACGCGCCGGACGTGGACACCATCGCGGTGGCCGTCGGCGGCGGCGGTCTGGCGGCGGGCACGGCGCTGGGCTCGGGCCTGCCGACGGTGGCCGTCGAACCGGAGCGCTGCTGCGCGCTGCACCGCGCGCTGGCCGCGGGCGAGCCGGTGGACTCGGAGGTGGCGTCGGTGGCGGCGTCCGCGCTCGGCGCGACCCGGGTGGGCGAGGTCCCGTTCGCGGTGCTGCGCTCGCACGACGTGCGCTCGGTGCTGGTGTCCGAGGCCGAGCTGCTGGCCGCCCGCGACCGGCTGTGGGAGGAGTTCCGGCTGGCCGTGGAACCGGCGGCGGCGGTGCCGTTCGCGGCGTGGCTGGCCGGGCGGGTGCCGGGCGAGCTGCCGTGCGTCGTGCTGTGCGGCGCGAACACCGACTGGACGCCCTGACCGCGAGGACGCCCCGGCCCCCGCCGCCC